>VGYL01000116.1 GCA_016872975.1 Planctomycetota bacterium | reverse complement strand
ACGGGCGGGGGCCCGGATGATAAGCGTACCATAAATCCGGCTGTTGCGGATCGTCAGATCCTGGCCCTCCGTGTCGATCAGATACAGGCCGTTCGGGTCGGGGGTGCCCAGGGTGTTGCAGCCCGGCCCCAGCACCACTCGCTCGATCAGCGCCGCATAGGGGACGGCGGTTGCCCGGCGGATGTAGTCCGGGAAGACTCCGGCCGGAGGCATCGGCCGCACGGGGCCGGGCACGGTGGGCGTGACCGTGAACGTGCCCGTGCCGGCGAGACTCTGGGCCTCGGCCCGGCCGTCGAGCGTGCCGCGGTTGTCGAGCTGGCTGTTCGTGGCCACCGGGGCGCCCACGGCGGTGAGGCGTTTGTCCGTCTCGATCCGCAGGAGGCCCGAAGCGCACAGACACGTCTCCAGGACCGCCAGCGGCTTGATGACCGGCGTCAGGGTGACCTGGACCTTGTGACGGGCGATGCCGCGGCTGCCGGTGCCCGTCAGGACCAACGGGTCGTAGGCGGAATCGCTCAGCACGCCATCCACGGGGTCCGTCCCCGCCAAGGTCAAGCGGCCGGCGCCCAGCGGCTTATCCGCCAGCCAAACGCCGTTCGGTTGTGTCGTGCGCCAGTCGGGATTCTGCTGGACGTGCAGCAGGCCCAGCTCGAGGGCCGAGACGGCACAGGCGCGGGCCTCGGCGCAGTCGCGGGCCAGGCGGGTCGAGCGCATTTGCAGCCGCACCGCCGCCAGCGAACCCAGCCCCAGGATCGTGATCAGCAGGGACGAGGCCAGGACGTGCAGATAGATGCTGCCGGTGCAACGCCCGGGGCGGCGGAGACGACGGTCCATCACTCGAAGTCCCCGGCCGCCGGAGGAACGGGAAGCCGAAACACCGGATCGGAAGCACCAAGTCCGAAGAGAACTCCAAATTCCAGGCACCAAAGCTGCGTAGCGCGGAAGCTCCAAGCACCAAATTCCAAATCTCAAACAAATCCAAAATCCAAAATTCCAAGGCTCAAAACGCTGGCGCCGCGCGGGAGAACCGGCGGTCCCGGGCGATCCGGGGCTCGGCGCGAGAGGTTTTGAGTTTTCTTCGCGTTTGGTGCTTTGGATTTGTTTGAGATTTGGAATTTGGAATTTGGTGCTTCCGCCCCTGGGGCGGCGTTTGGGATTTGGAATTGATCTCTCCGCATGTGCGGTGTGGTGCTTCCGCCCCCCGGGCGGCGTTTGGTGCTTCCACCCCCGGGGCGGCGTTTGGGATTTGGAATTTGGTGCTTGGACTTTGCGCGCCGCGCGGGCCGGCGCGGTCGGGGAGGTCTGTCTTGGATCTTGACTCTGGATCATCTTCTAATGGTTCGTCCGCAAAGCCACCACCGTCGCCTGCGGCACGTGGCGGAACGCGGCGACGACCGTGATCCGCTTGACGCCGGTTTCCGTGCCGCTGACCTGTTGCGGGTCCGCCGGCAGGACCCATTGGACCGTGACCGTCCGGCTCCAGTGCGCCGCGTTGGGCAGGGCCGTGCCGTCCTTGGCGGCCGGAGGCGATTCGGTCCAGCCGTGATAGTCGTCCACGTCATCGTAGGCGGCGCGGACCGTTTCGGATTCGCCCGCCTCCCGGCCGAAGACGTACGTCTCTCCGGGCTCCTGATAAGCCTGTTGCAGGATCTCGGCCAGCAGCGACTCCGCGAGCAGGCGTCCCTGGCTGATCCGCGAAGTCCGGTATTGCGTGAGCCGCGCGGCCCCCACGGTATGCACCGCCGCCACGAACATGACCGCGACGATCGCCGTGGAGATGACGGCCTCCACCAGCGTGAAGCCGAGCGGCATCTCGACGTTCGAACTTCGGACCTGCCCGATCACGGCGTCACCTCCGGCCGGTTGAGGGTCCGGACGCGGGTCTGCACGGTGGCCTGCTCGTCCAAGCCGGCCCGGAGCCGCAGCGTCACCGCATTCAGATGGTGCGTCTCTTGAATTTGAGGGGTTCCGGCGGTCGTCACGGTGCCGTAAACCCAGAACAGCAGGGATTGCCCCGCCAGCGGCAACCAGGAGACGCTCTCGTCGGTGGAGCGGGTCAGGGCGAGGTTCGGCTGTGCCACGTTGCGGTTTTGCCCCAGCAGCTCGCAGGCCACGTCGCCGGAGGCCCAGCGAAAGACCAGGCACAGCCCCTCTTGGGGCGGCAAGTCCCGGACCTGCGTATAGGTCATTTCCTGCAACGCATAGACCAGCGGCCACAGGGCGGACTCCCGGAGCGTCTGCTCTTGGAGCACGATCCCGGTCGGCAGCTTTCCCACGGTGGCCCGCTGGAGCTGGACCCTGGTCTCGCCGTTGGCCGGCTCGGACTGCCTGGCCCAGAACCTCACCCGCGTGACCTTCCAACTGACGGCGTCGGCGGGCAGGACGGGACGGAAGTATTCGGCATATAGCTCCGTTTCCCGGATCGGGTAATCGCCATAGTCCTGCTCGCTGTTGTAGGCCGCCAGGAGCGTCTCGGCGCTCTCGTTGCTTTGTGGGATCTCCGTGCTGACGGTCTGCGTGTCATAGGACAGGCTGAAGTCCCGGACGTCGGAAAGCACGGGGAGAGCCGTGCCGCCATTGTATTGCCGCGTCAGGGCCTCGCCGGCCGCGCCGGACCATTCGTAGCGGATGACCTCGGGGGTCCCGTCGCCACTGCGATCGGCCACGGTGAACTCGATTATGCGCCCGGAGCGATGCAGGATGGAGACCGCGTATTGCAGCTCGGCGACCAGGGGCTCGAGGGCCTCGGCCCCCGCCACCGGCGCGCGGGCCGGCCCCTGCGCATCGGGCATGGCGCGGGCGGCGATGAGCATGGCCGAGCCGATGCCCAGCATCAGGACGGACGTGACCGCCACGGCCACAACCGTTTCCAGGAGAGTGAAGCCCATCCCCCATCCCCTCATGGCACACTGACCCTCCCGGTGGCGCCCTCGACGACCACGGTCCGCTGCAGGGAGCCGGCCGAGACGACAACGGCGCCGCCGGCGTTGGGCAGTCCCCAGCCGTTGAAGACAACCTGCGTGCCGCCGTTGAAATCGACGCTCATCAGCTCCGCGTGATACGGTGCGGCGGACAAAACGACGGTATAATCCCCCGGTTTGCCGTCGGGAGCCGGGACATTCAACAACTGATACTGCCCGGCCGCGGGGGAGAACGACATGGTTCGCGGCGCGGAGGAGGCCTTGGCATGGGCTTGCGCCAGGCGCAGGTCCGCCACGATCCGGCGGGCCGCGAGATCGGCCCGGTACCGCCCGAGGGCCAGGGCATACCGAGGAGCGGCGACCGCCGCCGAGACCCCGATGATCGCCAGCACCAGAAGGACTTCCAGCAGGCTGAAGCCGCGACCGTGCCCCGTGGCCCGTGGCCCGTGACCCGTGACCCGTGGCGCGTGACCCGTGTTCCGTGACTCGTCGGGACAGGAGTCACCGGTCACGGGCGACGAGGCCGCCGCCACGACGGAATATGGACCGGGCCACCGGCGATCGTCTCGCCCGTGGCCCGGATCAGGTCTGTTCAAGGCAGACACGACATTCACCTCCGGGAGACGCGGGCCTCCCCAAGGCGACCTCACGCATTCGGGGACCGGACCATAGAACCGGGGACCGACGCGCCGTCAGGACCGGCTCAATAGTCACTGTAGAGCTTGCCCGCTTCGTCCTTCTCGCCCTCATTGCCCGGCACCGTATTGGCGCGAATCTTGCCTTCGGTGGCATCGTAGATCCAGCCGACCTCGTCGCCGGTAGCCGCGGCGATACCGGTCTTGCCCTTCTTGGCCCCTACCGGCAACGGCGGGATGGACCGCATGTACGGACCATAGAGGAACGTGCCGGTCTTCGTGGCGTTCACCGTTCCCGTAGCGCTGGTGTACTTGGTCAACTGATCGGCGATCTTGTCCGCTTCGGGATAAGCGCCCGCATGCTCGGCCGCATACAGGTCGATGGCGTTGCGCAACGTCGCGAGGCTGCCGGTCAGGGCCGAATCGCTCGCGCCGCGGGCGCCGCGGCTCATGCGCGGGATGCCAATGGCGGCCAGAATCGCGATGATCGCCACCACAATCACCACTTCCAACAAACTGAATCCCCACCTGCGTGTACCTCGGTGCTTTCTCATGTCTGCTCTCCTATCACTGTCGGTGCATGTCTTCGCGGATTGAGGCGGGACCCCAGAGACGCAACGTCCCATTCAGGAGGTCCTTCTCCCGAACGGCCCAAAGCGTCTGGAGCCCCCACACCCTCTTCCGAGATCGTACTATGAATTGTCTATCGTCCAGAAACGGATACCACTTAAATATTTGTACGTATCTTGTCATCGGGATGCGCCAGGGTTGGGAGACCGTGGCATACTCGGACCCTCTTTGTCCACCAGAGGAAGGACCGCCTGGCGTCCCTCGCGCTCGAAGACGGCGGAACGATAGCCCACGGAGATGAGCGTGAATCCCTCGAGGGACTGGCCGGGGACCAGGAAGCTGTCGCCGACCAGCGCCCAGGACTGGCGCCCCTGGACCACGACCGCCTTGAGCTGGTGCCGCTGGGTGAATTCCTGAACGGCGTCGGGCCTCTTTTCTTCCTCGGTCTGGCCGGTATCGGACCAAGAGGCCGGCAGAGAGAAAGGATCTCGCGACACACCCGCGCCGATTCCCGGGCTGGCCAGCAGGTTATTCAGACGTTTCGTCAGCGTGGCACGCGCCGCAGCGCCGGTCTGGGGCACCTCACGCGCCAGGACCACCGAGGAGATCGCCGGTCCGGCAGAGCTCGCCCCGGAGCCGGCGGACGCCGCCTGCGGGCCGCCTTGGGGACGCAGGATCGTACGATCCGCGGCCACCGCCACCAGGCCGACCAGGAAGACCACCGATAACCCTTTCTGCCGTTTGGTGAGATTCATAACACGGGACTCGCTCTTCACCTTACACCCTCTTATGCCCCAGACCGCTCGGGGCCGCATACCAAAACAACTCGATCCGGAACTTCCCCGCTTCCGCGCCCTGGCCCGGATTGCCCGCCAGCTCGAGGCACACGACGCTCATGTCCGGATAGTCCGCGCACAATCCCCGCAGGAGTCCGGCGCACTGCTGGTAGGCGCCGCGCCCGACAATCGTGATCGGCACGAGATCGTACTGCCAACCGTTGGCTACGGAACCGGTCTGGACGTCGTCCACGTGCAGGGCGCAGCCGGCGAACAACCCGGTCAGGCCGGCGATGCGCCGGTTGACGTGGGCGGTCGATTCCAGTTGGATCGCGCCGGCGGCCAATTCCTGCCGGAGGCTGTCCAGACGTTCCTGGGCCGTGGTGAGGGCCGCCTTCAACTCGGCGGCGTCTTTCTGCCGGGCCTCCAGGTCGCGGCGCTGTTCCCCGGCGGCGGAGCGCTGCTGCAGGAAGGGACCCACCAACGTCAAGTACCCGATCAGCGACGCCAGCAGGCACGCGCCGATCCCGGCGGCATCGATCCAAACGAGACAGGACTGCTTGGGCACACTTGGCGATGCCATGACGATCCTCTAAAAACGGCATTCCACGACGAACGCGACCGCTTCGCCGGTCAGGAACGTCTGCCGGGAGCGGTTCATCAGCCGGACCAGGTCAAACGCGCCGGACCCTTCCAGCCGCAGAACGAATTGTGAGACGGATTCCTGCGACTTGCCGAAGCCATGCAACACCATCAGATGCCGGCACTCGGTCAGAAACGCCCCCAGGGGCAGAGCAGCCAACGTCCCGCCCGCATCGGCGTTGACGACTTTGTTGTCGGCGGTCAGAGTCGTCAGTTGGCATCGGCTGAGCACGATCTCATCACCAAGCTGCGCACTGAGTCCAGTGAGCAGCTTGCTCCAATCCGCCCGGTCGTGCAGCGCCTGGGCCGCATCCAGGGCGGTATTGGTTTCGGCGAGTTGGCGGCGCAGATCCACCATGGCCCGGTTGTCCTGCTCGATCTGCCCGGCCAGGCTGTCCAGTTGTTCGGCCGTGCTGCGTTCCTCATCGGCCCGGACGACGCGGAAGGTCAGCGCGCCCGCACCGAGCAGCAGGGCGTACATCCCGCAGATCGTTGCCCACAGGAACAGCCGCGTCCTGCGGCGTCTGGCGATCAGCCGTCCGGCCGGGATCAGATTCACGTCACCCATCATCTCACCCCCTCGAATTGTGCCAGACCGACCGCGCACGTCTGCGCCGGATTGCCCGCCTTGGCCAACAACTCCGGCGGGCTGTCCAGCAGGTCGCCGGGAGCCGCCCGCCGGACCTCGATCCCCAGCTTGGCCTCGAAGTAGGATGCCAGACCCGGGACGCCGGCGCCGCCGCCGATCAGCAACAGCCGCTGGACCCCCGCGCCGGGGAATTGATGATTCGCATAGGAGAGGGGCACTTTGAGCTCCTCGAGCAGCTTGTCGAAGTGGGCCCGGACGTGCTTGCGGATCACCGCGAGGCTCTCGGCATCATAGGACCCGGAGGGCTCCTCCGTACCGGGACCGATGGTGCCGATGATCTGGTAGGCCGATCCCGGGCCGATGGCGAAGACCTCGGTGAACCGGGCGGTCAGCTCGCCGACCGGGGCCCCCGGGACGGACCGCTCATAAACGAGCGAGCGGCCGCACACGAAGAGCACCGAGGTGGAGCGCCAGCCCAGATCGACGATCGCCGTGATTTGCGGCGCCGGCGCCAGCAGCGGACCGCAGGCCCGCGCGACGGCCGCACTGCGCACGTCCAGGGCGGCGACCCGGAACCCCCCGGCCTCGAAAAGATCCAGCAAGGCGTTCGCGGCGTCATGGGGGCAACCAACCGCGAGCGTCTGCGTCATGGGCCGGGAGTTCGCTGCCGGCCGGAACTCCCAGTAGGCCATCTCGAACGCATCCGGGGCCACGCTCTGCAAACGCGCCAGCTCCATCCGAATGACCTGCTCCGCCGAGGCGCCGGCGACTTTCGACGGCACCTCCAGGGTCGCCCGCAGCAGCATCCGGTCCGGGGCGGCGATGGCGATGCGATGGCCGCTGAAGCCGTGTCGCTTGAGGCTCTTGCGGAGGGCCGCCACGTCCTCGGGGCCGATCTCTTTCTCTGATTGGGGCCTGGGCAGAAGCGATAGCGCGAGGATGCGGCGCTGTCCGGCGCCGATCTGAAGCTGAGCGGCCTTGATCGTGTGCCGGCCGATATCCACGCCGATGACGGTTCGCGATGAACGTCTCATCTTCACGCTCCCCCTTGCTGGGTCATGGACGCCAGATCGAACAGCGGCATGAACATGCAGATCGAGATCAGGCCAACCAGCAATCCCATCACGATCAGGATTACCGGCTCGATGATGCTCGTCAGGGACCGGAGGATGACCTCATTCTCTTCATCGAGGAAGGCCGCGATGTTGAGCAGCAGCCGGTCGATCTCGCCGCCGGCTTCGCCGCTGCGAATCGCCTCGTAGACGGACGGGTTGATGAGGCGCGGGTCCTCGAACGCCGCGCTCATGGCCTCGCCTTTGGCGACGGCCTCTTCGGCCTGTACGATCAAGGCCTGGTAGCAGTTGTTGCCGGTCGATTGCCGCACGTGCCGCAGGGCCTCCAGCACGGGAATCCGCGCCTGCATCAGCACGCCGAGCAGGGAGACGATCCGCGCCGTGGCGAGGCTTCTGACGACGGGACCGATGTACGGCAGGCGGAGCACCGCGGTATCCCGGAACAACCGGCCCCGCGGCGTGCGCAGCGAGGCGATCAGCGCGCCGATCCCGCCCGCCGTCCCCAGCAGGATCAGCCACCAGTAGCCCCGAAAGGCCGCGCTGGCGCCGAGCAGAACGGCCGTGCTCGCCGGCAGCGGGACGTCCATCGTCGTGAACAGGCCCGCGAAACGCGGGATCACGAACAGCAGCAGCAGGACGAAAATCGCCACGCCCACCGTCACCAGCATGCAGGGATAGATCAGGGCGCCCACCACGGAATTGCGGACCTTCAATTCCTTCTGCTTGAGGCCGGCCAACCGGTCGAACATCTCGACGAGATGACCGCTCGATTCCCCCGCCGTGATCAGGTTGCGGTAGATCGGATCGAAGTAGGCGTCGTGCGACTCCATGGCCGCGGCGAGGGACATCCCCTCTTCGACCCGCGTCCGCAGGTCGGTGATGGCCTGCCGCCAGAGACCGGGGCGGGCCTGGCGCTCCAGGGCGTGCAGGGCGTCCGCCAGGCGCGTGCCGGAGGACACCAGGACGAACAACTGGCGGGAGAACCAGGCCACGTCCTTGAGACGCTGGCCGCGCGAGGCTCGGCGTCCGCGCAGGCGGGGTCTTTCTTCCTCCGTGGGGATCGACGCCTTCACTTCGGCCACGAAGAGCCCCTGGCGCCGCAGCAGATCCGTCGCCCCGGGCGCATCGCCGGCATCGACGATGCCGGTGACCGCCTTGCCCGAACCATCGTAAGCTTTGTAGGCCAGCTTCATGCGCTCCCCCCGCCGACCGTCGCAGCTTCCCCACTTCCGGCCTTCTGGCCTTCCGGAGGCATGCTCGTGTCTTCGCTGTGCGTCACGGCCAGCACTTCTTCCAGACACGTCTGGCCGTCCAGCGCCAGCAGGACTCCCTCTTCCCGCAGGGTCAGCACGCCCTTGTGGTGCAGCAGCTCGCGGATCTCGTGGGTCGGCGCCGCGCGATGGATCATACGCCGCACCTCGGAGGTCACTTCCATGACGGCGTAGACCCCGGCCCGGCCCCGGCAGCCGGAGTTGTGACACTCCTTGCAGCCCGCGCCTTTGCGGAACGGACGGCCCGGCCGGTCCAACAGGCCCGCGTCCTCCAGCACGCTCGGCGCCGGGATATACTTAGCCGCACAATGGGGACAGACCTTGCGTGCCAGTCGTTGCGCAATGACGCCGTTCATCGCGCTGGCGAGAAGATACGGCTCGATGCCCATATCCAGCAACCGGGCCACCGCCCCGGGGGCGTCGTTCGTGTGCAGCGTGGCCAGCACAAGGTGCCCGGTCAGGGCCGCCTGCACCGCCACGCGCGCCGTCTCCTCGTCGCGGATTTCGCCCACCATGATGATGTCGGGGTCCTGCCGCAGAATGCTCCGCAGGGCCCGCGCGAAGGTCATGCCGATCGCCTCATGGACCTGGATCTGGTTGATCAGGTCGAGCTGGTACTCGACCGGGTCCTCCACCGTGACGATGTTCTTCTCGGGGCTGCGGATCAGGTCCAGCGCGGAATACAGCGTGGTCGTCTTGCCGCTGCCGGTGGGCCCGGTCACCAGCACGAGTCCGTACGGCTGGTGGAGCATCCGCTGGAAGGTTTCCAGGGTCTGGCGCCGAAAGCCCAGATCTTCCAGGCGAATCCGGAGATTCGCCTTGTCCAGAATGCGCAGCACGATCTTCTCCCCGAGCAGCGTGGGCATGCTGGAGACGCGCAGATCGATCTCGCGGCCCTCGGCCACGATCCGCACCCGGCCCTCCTGGGGCAGGCGCTTCTCCGCGATGTCCATCCGGCCGATCACCTTGATGCGGGAGACGATGGCCGCGTGCAGGCCCGGGGGCGGTTTCATCAGGTCGCGCAGCACGCCGTCGATGCGATAGCGGACGCGCGTGCCCTGCTTGTCCGGCTCGACGTGAATGTCGCTGGCCTTGTCCTTGATCGCCGTGAGCAGGGCCACGTTGACCAGGTTGATGATCGGGCTGCCCTCGACCATCCTGTCCAAGTTGGTGGCCGGCCCCTCGTCGACCGATTCCTTCTCCACCACCTCCACTTCGCTCTCGGAGAGGGAGGCGAGAAACGAGTCCACGTCCGTGTTGCCCGAGGCGAATTTCTTGACGTACTCGAGGATGTTCTCGCGCGGGGCCAGCACGGGGCGAATGCGGCAGCCCGTCAGTTGATGGAGCCGGTCGATCTTGGGCAGCGACTGCGGCTCGGCCATCGCCACCGTCAGCGTGTCGTGCACCTTGAACATCGGAATCGCGGCGAGCCGCCGGGCCTCGTCCTCCCCGACCAGGGACAACAGGGAGAAATCGACCAGGCCGTGGCGCAACTGGCAGAACGGCACGCCGAGCTGCTGCGCCAGGAACCGCAGCATGCGGGGGCTGTCGATCATGCCACGCTCGATCAGCAGCTCGCCGAGCATCCGGCCGCTCGTCCGCTGCTCGGCCAGAAGCTGTTCCAATTGCTCCGGCGAGATGGCCCCTTCGGCCACGAGGGCCGCCCCCAAGCGAGATGCCGTGCCCAACTCGGTCACAGGAAGCTCCTTACCGCCGTGTGGGTGTCCTCGAAGTGCTCGAACTGCGGCGCCAGGCCGGTCAGCTCGATCACCTGGCGAAGCGTATCGTTGGCCGCGCACAGCTTCAGGCCCTTGCCGCTGAGGGCCATCTCCTCGGCGATATCGGCCAGCGATTCCAGGCCCTTGCTGTCCACGTAGGACAACGCCGAGGCATCGAGAACCACCCGCCCCAGGTTCTCGCGCACGAAACCCTGGACCGCGGTCTTGAAGGTGTCGGCGTCGGCGCCGGCCAGCGGACCGGCGGGTCGCACCACCAGCACCGCGCCCCGGTATTGCGTCTGGATCTCCATGCTAGGCCGAAGCCTCCACAAGGGGCAGAACCAGCGTGAACGTGCTGCCTTTGCCCAGCTCGGACTCCACCGTGATGTCGCCGCCGTGCAGCCGCGCGATCTCGCGGGCGATGGGCAGGCCCAGGCCCGAGCCTTTGACGCTGGTCGCCAGGGGGTTCTGGGATCGATAGAACTTCTCGAAGACCTTCTCGGCCTCCTCGGGGCCGATCCCGATTCCCGTGTCGCTGACCGCGATGCTGAGCCGGCCGTTCTCGACCTGCGCCGACACCGCGACGCGGCCGCCGTCGAGGGTGTACTTCAACGCGTTGCCGACCAGGTTGTGCAGGGCCTGCGCGATCTTGTCCCGGTCCGCCTGGAGGACCGGCAGCTTCGGCGGCAGGTCGAATTCGTACGCGATCCGCTTTTCCTTCGCCTGGACCTCGTGATCGATCTTGAGCTTCTGCAGCAGCTCGTCCAGGCGGACATCGTCGCGCTTGAGCTCGAACGAGCCGGCCTCGATCTGCGAGACCGACAGGATCTCCGCAACCGTCCGATCCAGCCGCTGCGTCTCATCGTTGACGACGTTGAGACACTTGCCCGTAGCCACCGGGTCCCGCTCGGAATGCTCCAGGGCCTCCTCCACGAAGAGGCGGATGTTCGTCAGGGGCGTGCGCAGCTCATGCGCGGCCTTGGCGAGAAAACTGTTCATCGCGCCCGCGGCCACGCGCTGCTGCGTGATGTCGTCGATCGCGATCAACGCCAGGCGCGTCTCGGCCTGGCGGATCGGCAGGACGCTGAACCGCAGGACTCCGGCGGCCATGGCCCCGCCCTGCTCGACCTCGACGACCACCCGCTTGGCGGCCGGGTTCTCCGCGGCCTCGCGCACGGCCGCCAGCACGCGCGGCTCTTTGATCGCCTGGGAGATCGGCGCATGACTCAGTTGGGTTCGCCCGGTCTGCAGGAAGATGGCGGCGGCGCCGTTGGCGTGCTCGATTTCCAGCTTGCCGTTGACGAGCACCAGCCCGGAGGGAACGGCGTCGAAAGCCGCGCCGAACGACTCCGCCGTCCCGGACTTCTCGTGGACCACGTCCTTGACCTGCTGGATCGCGCTGCGGACCTGCGTGGTCTGCCGTTCGCCCAGCAGCTTGTTCCAGGCCACCGCTTCGCGCCCCAGGCGCGGGTCCAGCTCCAGGTTGGAGATGTCCACGCCATCCTCCTGAACCGCCAGCAGGACCTCGTGAATCGCTCCGATCGCCTTGAGCCGGAACCGGGAATGGCGGTGGACCAGCAGCATGCTGGCCAGCGCCAGGCAGGCCACCGCCATCTGGGCCGTCTGGGGGACCAGGGACGCTTCCAGATGGTCGTCGACGCCGGCGGCGATCTTCAGCGTGGCATTGCCCCGGCCCGGAATCGTCAGGGCGTAGCTGAATCGCGCGGTACGCCGGGTGAACTCCTCGGCATACGCCGCGACGGTCCCTTCCCAGGAGGCCGGCAGCTCGATCAGGGTAATCGACGCGGGATCGGCATCCGCGAGAATCGCCCCGTTGGGCAGAATGATCCGGCAGGTCCGCAGGTGGTACTCCAGCGCCGTCTCGGCGACGGTGCGCCGCAGCAGGGACAACTCGTTGGCGCTCATCAGGGACTCGGCCGCTTTGGCCAGCACGTTGCCCACCGCCTTGGTCCGCCGCACGCTGGCCTTCTGCTCGACGTCCTTCTGGAATTCGATGTTCCGCCAGACGGAGGCGACCAGATTGAACAGAAACAGGGCCACGACGGCAAAGATGATCACTGCGAACAGGGAATCCCCGCGCAGCATGTCCTTCCGCACGGCAAACAACTTGCC
>VGYL01000115.1 GCA_016872975.1 Planctomycetota bacterium | reverse complement strand
TGGCTACGATTGTATCCCACTACAACCACAAGTCAACAACATAATCACACAATATCAAAAATAATGCACATAAATTACTGGCTACATATTTTGGCGCAAATCGTCCTAACTCAAGTTCCAATAAAGCCTTAGGTCAGAATCAATATGGAACATCCGTTGAAGAAATCACTCTCGGCTTTGAAGAACTCCATGTCGGAGGGCTCGTCCGCCACGGGTTGGCGTCCTTTTTCGCGTGCCTCGAGGGCGATCGACCAGAATTGGCGGGCGAGCATGCGGGCGGTTTCGGCCGGGGTCGTGTGCGCATCCTTGGTGTAGACGAGCACCCCGCCCGGCGTGCCGCCGCCGGAGACGGTCGCCCATTCGGGGCCGGCCATCCTTTCGAGCAGGCGTTTGGCCGCTTCCAGCCGCTCGAGCATCCGCTGTCGCTCGGCCGGACTGAGCGATTCGTCCAGAGCCTCCGCATCCTCGGCGAGTTGCTCGGCCATCTCCCGGGCCTTCGCGCCCGCGGTCTGCGGTTTGCCCTCCGACAGTCCCTGTCGGAGGGCCTTGCCGGCCTCCAGAAGCTCGCGGCGCGCGGAATCGGCCAAGCCGGAGACCTCCTCCGTCTTCTGAGTCGATCGTGCCGGATCGTAGCGCGTCTCGGTGAGCTTCTCCTGGAACTGCGCCATCTGCTCCACCGCGCGACCGACGTGCCCTTGGGCCTGCTCCCGGGCTTGGCCGTGCGGTGACGACGCACTGACGGGCACTTGCCGGAGGTCGGCCTGGACCTGCGCGGCTTCGCTCTGGAGCGCCTTTTGCCTGGCCTCCAGCATCCGCAGGCGCGCCTCGGCCGAGCCGCCGGACCCGTTCTGCGCGCCGGGAGATGAGTCCTGATTTGACCGAGGGCCGCCCGTTTGGGCCGAACCTTGCGCCCCTTCCGCGCCGGCGCCTTCCTGCGATTGGGCTTGGTCAGACGAATCCGGCAGTTGGCCGTCTTGCCGAGTTGAGGACGATGGGGCCTGAGACTCCGCAGGCTCACCCGGACCACCCTGCACGGACGACTCGCCGACAGGCGATCGCTGCGGATCAGCCGTCCGGGTCGGTGTGCCCGGCATAGAGGCTTCGCCTTCCGCGCGGCTATCGCCTTGAGACCCGGCTTGACCCGTCGCGTCTTGCGTTTGGCCGGACGGCGAAGCCCCGGAAGGCGGGGTCTCGGCCTTTGCCGCAGCGCTCTGACCGGCCTGCTGTTTGCTGTCTCCGTCGGCCATCTCTTCGCCACGAGCATCTTGCGGGTCGGAGCGGCTCGTCTCTTGCGCCGCGGGGTCGGAGCGGTGCTGAGGTGCCTGGGCACGAGACGGCTCGCTCCGGCGGCCGGACGGCGAACCGGACGAAGAGCCGCCACTTTCGGACGAGCCTTCGGCCCCTGGTTGCCGGTCCAGGGCATCCTGGAGGTCCGCGCGCAGCGACTTCTGCTCGCGCGCCAGCTTCTCGAGTCGCCGCTGCAGCTCCTGCAACTGGTTCTCCGCCCGCTGCTGCTGGCGCAACGCCTCCGGCGGCGGTTCCTGGAGCCGCAGGCGTTCCTGGGGCGGCGGCGGACTCGGCCCGCTCTGCGGGGGCGTCCACTTCAGATGCAGCTCATCGACAAACTGCCGCAGGAGACGGTAGGCATCCTTCAACGCCGTCAGGGCCGCCGGCGCATCCGGGCCGCGCAGGGCATCCTGCGCCGCTTCATAGTGCCGGACGATGCGGCTCAACTGGGCTTTGGCAAGCTCGGAGAAGCCGTAGTCCGGATCGTCACGGATGCGCGCCAGTCGCTCGGCACAGTACCGGACCTCGCCCGCCAGCGTTTGGGCCCGGGAGCGGGTGTCGGCCGTCAACGGCGTCTCCTGCGCCAGCATCCAACTCTTCTTGAGAATCGCCCGGGTGTATTCGAGGATGGCCGTCAGGTCTTCGGGGACCATGCCCGGCTGGGGTTTTCCGCCCCCCGGCTGGGGATGCCAGTACTGCCGGTACGAGCGGATCTCGATGAGATAGACCTCGCTGGAGGCGCCGGCGTCGCTTTTTCGTTGCCCCGTATCGATGTCTTTCGCCCGCGCATAGAAGAGAATGCTGTCGCCCACGTGGACCGGATACTGCTCCAACTCCAGCGTATGCGTCACCGACACCCGTGTGGCGCCCCGGGGCGATTGGCTATCCAGCACGATCACGCGCCCGTCAGGAAACTCGGCGCAGAGTTCCGCCGCCTCCAGTCCGAAATCATCGCTGACGTCGAAGGCAATCGGCACACTGGCCACATCGGTGGCGCGATAGTCGCCCTCGGGCGACAGCAATTGAAACTGCGGCGGCTCATCCGCTTTCACCAGGACGCGCAGCCGGTACGGCGCGCGGCTCGGCACACCGTCGGCGCTCACAAGCGTCAACTCGATATCCGAAGGCTGATCCGCCGTGACTCGGAAGGCAAGAGCCTGGGCGCCGTCGAGAGGGAGCGTCTGCGACTGTCCCCCGGCGGTCACGGCGGTGGCCTCGCGCAGCGGGACCGTACTTTCGACCTGGAATTCGATGGAGCTGTGGGGCAGCACCTGCAGCGTGCCGTCCTGAACCGGCTGGCGGCCCGCGGACGACGGAGGACAGAGGACAGGGGATGAGAGAAGGTGAGAAGGTGAGGACGGAAGAAGGTCGGAGCCACTTCTCACGTTCCCACCTTCTTCTTCCGTCGTCCGTCCTCCGTCGTCCGTCCTCGATACAGCCGCCGTGACGCTCTTGACGGCGGGCGGCTCGCAGACCTTGATCGTGTGCGGCTCGGAGACGGCGCCGCCGGCCTCGAAGCGATAGGTCCAATGCCCCGGCGTGGGGAAGGACGTCGCGACGCTGAAGGTCACGTTGCCTTGCGCATCCACCGTCGGATTGACTTCCATGCGCCGGCATTCCCCCGCGTCGTTCGCATCGCCAGCGTCCGCACGGGCCAATACGAGCGCCGCAGATTCCGGCGTGCGGCCGTGAACGGCGGCGGTGAGCGTCAGGGGCGCCTCGCATGCGACAACGAGGTCCCCGGTGAGGGACTCGAAGCCCGTGGCCGGCACCGGCGCGATCGGGGCGAAAGGCCGTACCAGACGCCCCAGATAACAGGACAGGTACAAGACGTTGCGGCTGATGAACAGGCCCACCACCGACAGGCCGAGAACGATACCCCCGGCCAACACATAGTGCCGCCACTTGTCGATCACGGAGTCGAAGCGGAACTCGCGCGCGGCCGCATCGACCTGCCGCACCAGTCGTGCCGCCAGGGACCTGGAGTACGGATAGTCGGATCGTCCCTCGAAGTACTCCACCGCGGCCACGAGCTGTTGTCCGAAGCTGTGCCGACCCTCGATGTAGCCGGCGGCATGGCTGTCCTGCATGTCGCGCCGGAGGGTTCGCACGAGAAGCCACCCCAGGCCGGCCAGCAGCAGGACCAGCACGAGCAGGGCCGTGAGGCGGCCCCCGGGGCCCAAGTGGGCATAGTGGTCGATCCAGGCATACAGCCCGACATAGGCGCACAGGCAGGCCAGTCCCACCGCCGCGCTCTTCAGCACGCCCAGGGCCAGGAGCCAGCCTCGCACCCGGTGCACGCGGGCGACCAGAGAGTTCAGGATGTCATCGATATCGTGGTCCATTTCGGCCTGTGCCTACCTTCTGAGCCTGTTGGCGAGGGCCGCCTCCAGCAACAGCAGGAGAATCGCCGCCCAGGCGACGTATCGCCAGAAGGGCTCCTGCCGGAGCGCCGGCTCGGCTCGTGCCAGGACCGCGTCCTCGCGCGGGGCCGTGAGGAACGCCCGCTGCACGGCGTCGGCGATCACCCCGGGCGCCGGCGGGCGGACGTCCGTCTCGCCCGCCGGCAGGTTGATGCCGGCATACACAACCGGCTCGTCGATCGTCCTCATCCAGCCGAGGCCGCCGGGCGCGGGCAGGAAGAGGCTGTTGCCCCGCACGACGGCCATTCCCCGGCCGCCGTCGCAGTTCTCCACGGCGACCCTCGTGCGCGAGCCATGGGCCGCGGACTCCCCAACGCACAGCACGGGACGCTCCTCGGCCGAGAAGCTGAATTGCCGGCCCGCATCATCCCGGCCTACCAGGTACCGGCAGAAGGCGACCCACGCCGGCGATTTCGCCAGCAGGCCCAGCGATCCGTCCATGCTCGTATTGACCAGGAGCGACAGACCCGGACCCGCGGCCAGGCCGTAGAGGAAGGGCGCGCCGCCGGCCAGTCGCCACAGACACTCGGCCCGCGCGGCCGGCACACACACCCAGTGCCCTTTCAGCGCGATCCTGTCGATCCCGTAGTTCCCGAGGGACTTTGCCGCCCGGCTGTCCAATTCGAGGGACATGCCCACCGCCGGCCGGGGTTCCAGATACGTGGGCTGCGCCACCCATCGCTCCGGCAGAGCCGCCAGAAGCCCTTGGCGCCACAACTGCCCGGCGGCGCCGGAGTCCGGGACATCGTTCGTGAAGAAAACAAGCCGGCCACCCCGTTGCACGACGGCGCCGAGAGCGGCCGCCTGATGATCCAAGCGCGGCGGCACCGAGGCAAAGACGACAATGTCCGCGCCGGCCAGATCGCCGGCGGCCAGACGGTCCTGCGGCACCTTCGTCAGGCTCAGTCCGGGCAGCGAGCCCGCGTCGGCGAGGGCCTGCAACGCCGTCTCGAACAGGAACGTTTCGTCCGCCCGGTGCGCCACGACGATCCTCGTGTGCGCCGCGGCCGGCGGGGCACCGACGGCCAGACGATACGTATCGTCCGCGCCGAGGTTATCGTCCGGCGTCAGATGCAGCTCGATCGGCCAGTACTTCTGACCGTCACCCTGCGGCTCGGCCCCGAGTTCCAGGAGAAGCCGCAGGACGCGCGGCGCGCCCGGCCTGCCGGCCGGCCGGCAGGCCGGGCTTCGGCCTTGCGGCCATGCCCGTATGGCGGTCCCGGAGTTGATCGGTCGGTCCCATCGCTCACCTCGAAGCCCATGGAATGATGGAATACTGGTTGGCGAGAGGCGCCCCCTTTACCCGTCCTTCCACTATTCCAATCATAAGACGCAACGAGCCGGGCCCTGTTACAAAAATCCGCCAAGTTCAATTTCATCCATCCAGGGCCGAAGCACCACACCGCGCATGCGGAGAGATCAATCCCAAATTCCAAACGCCGCCAGAGGCGGAAGCACCCGATCCGTCCGATCCGTCTGATCGGACGGATCCTGGGCTTTGTTTGGGCCCCGCCCTATTTGGGTACCGTGGCGCCCAAAATAAGGCGGGGTTGGTGCTTCCGCCCCGGGCGGCATCGGATTGACAGAACCGTCGGGCATGGATAAGATCAGGACAATGGAGCAGAAAAGAATCAGTATTCTGGGTATTGAGACGAGCTGCGACGAGACGGCGGCGGCCGTCGTGGCCGACGGGCGGCAGGTGCGGTCGTCGATCGTGGCGTCGCAGAACAAGCTGCACGAGAAGTACGGCGGCGTCGTGCCGGAGATCGCTTCGCGGGCCCATATCGAGAAGATCTATCCCGTCATTACCGAGGCGCTGGAGCAGGCGGGGGTCGGCCAGGACGAGATCGACGCGATTGCGGTGGCGAATCAGCCGGGGTTGACCATCGCCCTGGTCGTGGGGGTGACCGCGGCCAAGACGCTGAGCTTCATGTGGGATAAGCCGCTGATCGCGGTCAATCACCTGCACGCCCACCTGCAATCGGCCCTGCTGGGCGACGAGACCCTGGAGCTGCCGGCGGTGGCGCTGATCGTCTCGGGCGGGCACACCTGCCTCTATGAGGCGGATTCACCGCTGGAGCTGAAGCTCTTGGGCTCGACGATCGACGATGCGGCGGGCGAGGCGTTCGACAAGGTGGCCACGATCCTGAAGCTGCCCTACCCCGGCGGGCCGAACATCGAGCGGATCGGCAAGACCGGCAATCCGAAAGCCATCGACTTCCCGCGCGCGCTGCTCGGCCCGGACTCGCTGGATTTCTCCTTCAGCGGTCTCAAGACCGCCGTGCTCTACCACTGCCGGGGCCAGGATATGCACGGTCAGGACCGCGTCGATTCCATGAGCGAGCAGGAGATCGCCGACATCGCCGCCTCGTTCCAGGCCGCAGTGATCGATGTGCTGGTGACAAAAACCAAGCGCGCGGCCGACAGGATCGGCGCCAAAACCGTCCTCCTGGGCGGCGGCGTGGCCGCCAACGGCACCCTGCGGGAGGCAATGCAGAAAATGTGCGACCGGAGCAAGCCGCCGCGGCGCTTGCTGGTCGCCCCAAAAGCCTATTGCACGGACAACGCCGTGATGGTAGCCTCGTTGGCCTATCATAAGTGCAAGGCCGGCCTGTTCGCGCCGCTGACGTTGGAGCCCAGCGCGAACGGGTGATTCCTGTAGCCCAGCCGCCCCCGGCTGGGAAGACCACCCCCGAGGGCGGGGGTGCTACAGGGTTAAAGGAGACTGGCTATTCAACCGGAACATCTGAGACAACTGTTGGAGCAGGTCAAGGACGGCCAGGTCGGGATCGACCAGGCGATGGAGAAGCTGCGGCATCTGCCGTTCGAGGATCTGGGATTTGCCCGGGTGGACCACCATCGGCAACTGCGCGTAGGGTTCCCCGAGGTCATCTTCTGCCCCGGCAAGACGACCGAGCAGATCATCCACATCTTCGAAGTCCTGGCGGCCAAGGGCAACAATGTCCTGGCGACGCGGGCCAAGCCGGAGGTGTTCGAGGCCCTCGTGCAAAGCGGACGGGCGCCCCAGGCCCGGTACGAAGAGCTGGCCCGCGCGATCGTGCTGGAGCAGAAGGGCCTGCCGCAATCGAAGAGTGTGCTGCCGATCGTGACGGCGGGGACGGCCGATATGCCCGTGGCGCTGGAGGCCAAGGTCACCGCCGAGATCATGGGCCAACGGACGGAGCTGATCTGCGACGTGGGTGTGGCCGGCCTGCACCGGCTCTTCGGCTACCTGCCCCGGCTGCAGCAGGCGAACGTCGTCATCGTGGTGGCCGGCATGGAGGGCGCCCTGGCGAGCGTCATGGGCGGATTGGTGAGCTGCCCGGTCATCGCGGTGCCGACCAGCGTCGGCTATGGCACCAACTTCCAGGGCCTGTCCGCCCTGCTGACCATGCTCAATAGCTGCGCCTCCGGCGTCAGCGTGGTCAATATCGACAACGGCTTCTCCGCCGCGGTCAGCGCCACGCTGATCAACAAGAAGATCGACAACCGCCCGGAGGCGGAAATCCGAAATCCGAAACCCGAAATTCGAAACAAGCACGAATGACCAAGATCCGAAATTCAAGACAGGGCCCGCGACCGGCGTCAGCGTTTTGGTTATTCGGCATTTGTGCTTTGAATTTGTTTCGGATTTAGAACTTCGCGTTTCGAGTTTTCTTTTTCGGGTGAGACATGGAGATCATACGGGAAGTACCGAAGCTCCCGCCCCGACCGGCGGAGGGCCACAAAGGGACCTTCGGCCGGGTCCTCGTGGTCGCCGGCAGCATCGGGATGACGGGCGCCGCCGCCCTGGTCGGCCGGGCAGCCCTGCGGGCGGGCTCGGGACTGGTGCGCGTCGCGACCGCCAAGAGTGCCCTGCCGATCGTCGCATCGATTGAGCCTTCCTACACCACCCTGCCCCTGCCCGAGGACAGTGCCGGCCGGATCTCCTCCAAAGCCGTCAACGCCATTCTGAACGCCCTCGAAGAGAACGATGCCGTGGCCGTCGGGCCGGGTCTGGGCCAGAGTCCCGGCCTGCGGGCCGTGGTTGAGGCCCTGCTGCAGCAGGAGGGCCTGCGATTGCTCCTCGACGGCGACGGCCTGAACAACCTCAGCCATATTCCAGGCTGGCCGAAAAAGCGCAAGGCGGACCTGATCCTGACGCCGCATCCTGGCGAGATGAAACGGCTCTGGTCGAGCTTATTCCGCGAGGAGATGCCGAAGGACCGTCAGCAAGCGGCAACCCAGATGGCCCGGACGGTAGGGTGGGGCTTGCCCCACCAGCATGCCGGCGACGGGAAGAATGCCGAAGACAGAGAACAGAGGACAGAGAACAGAGGACAGAGGACAGCATCGTCCGCCGTCGTCTGCCTCAAAGGGGCCGGCACGGTGGTCACCGACGGCACACGGGTCTATATCAATACCACCGGCAACCCCGGCATGGCCACCGCCGGCTCGGGTGACGTCCTGACCGGCATCATCCTGGCCCTCCTGGGTCAGTTCGTAGGGGCAGGTCCCTGTGCCTGCCCGTCCGAGGGCAACCACGGGGGGTTGCCCCTGCTGGACGCGACGATCCTGGGCGTCTACGTGCACGGCTTGGCGGGAGATCTCGCCGCCGCCCGGCTCGGCCAAGTCAGCCTCATCGCCACAGACCTCATCGACGCCCTGCCGGAAGCGTTCAAATAGAATCTGCCATTTTCATGGCATCGTCAGACCAGTTCTCTCCCCCACACTCGACACGCGGAATATCCAATCTTTGCAGGTTCCCAAAGAGTGCGGGAGCTGGCGGCCTCCAGTGCCGCCAGCCCTCGTCTGTATGCCCGGCAGGGAATCCCAGCTATGGCTTCGCTGCTCCGCCGCTCTGGATGGCGAAGAACCGCACCTCGCTCAAGCCGGTTTGTGCTGCGACGCCCCAGTTCTTCTCGATCGTCAGCTTGACGAACTGGGCCGGGACACCGCCGAAGCTGATCATCGTGTCCGCCACATAGCCGGCCTTGCCGGGCGCCTTCTTGAATTCCGGCACGTTGGCCAAGGGCGTCCACGCCGTGCCGTCGCTGGAGTACTCGATCTTGACCGTCCTGGCCCCGAAGCCCATGTAAGGCTCCAGCATCGAGTTGAAGTTCCAGACCCACAACTCGTGCAGGTGGTAGACCCGGTCGAATTTGTATTGAATCCAGTTCGGCTGCACGCCTGCGCTCCACCACATGTCCTTCTGGTCGACCGAGTGGCCGTCGTTCTTATCGAGTCCCGAGCCGTCCACGGTCCTCTCCGGGCCACAGCCAACCGCGACACTGGAAGCCGTGGCGGCGATCTTCTTGATCGGATACACCTGGGCAGCGGTCGTGAACTTCAAGACCGGTCCCTGGTAGATGACAGGAGTGGGGTCGATGATCACGAAATCCACCCGCCAGTAATAGGTCTGGCTGAATTCCAGCATCGCTGGTGGATCGTAGACGCTCACCGTCTGCCCCCGGCTGACCAGGACGTCCTGGGGATTCGTTCGACTGGCCGTCTTGACCGCCTCTTGTGAGGTCCCGAAGTAGACATCGCAGGTCTGGGCGAACGAGGGCGAGAGCCAACTCAGGACGACATTGCAAGGAACATCCAAAGCCTTGGGACCGGGGGCCACCAGCGCTTCCATGAGGACCCGCAGATCTCTCTCGTCCACGATGCCATCGCCCCAGGCAAACGGGCCAATATCGCATACCGAGTTGCTCGTGCCCCAGTTGGCCACCAGGACTGCCAGGTCTTTCGCATCGACCTTGCCGTCGCCGGTGAAGTCGCCAATCGGGGTGATCGGAGCTTGCCAGACGTCGTGGCCGCCATGGCCGCCTGGCCGGCCGCAGTCCCAGTAGAGCATAGAACCATCGGCGGACAGCCATCCACACTCCTCGAAAGCGGGACTATTGACGATAGGTCCGAGATTCACCGGCGGTCCCCACGGATCGGCCAGCGTCGCCCGCTTTATCATATACAGGTCGGCGCTACCATACCCACCAGATCGCTGAGAGTCGAAAAGGAGCACCAGGCCGTTGGCCGACAGTCTCGGCCGCGCATCCTGAGCCGGAGTATTGACGGTGGGCCCAAGATTGGCCGGCTCATCCCAGGGGTCGTTTCTCGTCCTCCGCCGCGTCGCCCACAGGTCCGCATTTCCGTACCCGCCCGGGCGGGCGTTGGTCCCATAGCCGGAGAAGTACAGTTCCAGCCCATCGGGTGAGATGGTCGGTGCGATCTCGTCCGCCGAACTGTTGACCAGGGGCCCCAGATTGATCGGCGGACTCCAAGCGGCGGTTATTGTCTCCCGCTTCATCACCCAGAGGTCCTGACTGCCGTACCCGCCCAGTTGGCCGTGGTTGAAGTACACTTCCAAGCCGTCTGCCGTTGTGACACCCGGCATGACTTGGATGAGGTCGTAGAAAGAAGTATCCCAGAGCCCCAGGCTGATAGGCGTTCTCCACGGATCGTGCGGCGTCATGCGCGTGGCCTGCAACAGCTCCGGAAGAGACGTCCAGGTGGCCGACCTCGCGAAGTAAAGGGACAATCCGTCGGGAGACGTCCACGGACCATACTCGTGGGTGGGACCGTTGATGGCGGCCCCAAGATTCTCCGGAGCGCCGAAGACGAAATCGGCCTGGGCCTTGTCAGCGGTGAAGACTACCATCACGACACACACAAGTGTGAGAAGATGCTTTGTTGCGTTCATGGTTGTTTACCTCCTTTTTGCGTTCGCGTGCGCGACTGCTGTTTATGGATTATGCTGCCTACGGCTTCACTGCACGGTTGTAGATGCGGATGTCGTCGATTACGCCGGACCAGAAACTGACCGGGGCGAGATTCGAGCCGCCGCCCAGCGCGAGCCGAACGGAAGACAACTCCAACACGGGCAGGACGTCTCGGGCTACTTCTTTCTCGTCCACGTACAACATGCGATAGGTCCCGTCCCAGACGACGGCGATGCGATGCCACTGCCCATCCGTGATTACCGCCAGTGAAGTGAGCACGGCGCCCGGCCGGCCGGGGCTGTTCAGCGCCGTCGCCAGGCACCCTGTGGCGGAATCCACGAGCAGCCAGTTTCTTCCGTTTTGTTCCGCGAGCACCACCTCGCCCGGCGCTCCGCCCTTGACCCAGGCCAGTGCGCTGAAGGGCCGGCCCAGCGGATTCAGGGTGACCGTCGCAAAACCGAAGTCCTTGATCCCGTCGAACGCCAGGGCGCCGCCGACCTGGCCGCCCGCCGGCTGCCAGACGGGGGAACCCACCAGCGCGGCATCCTGGCCGCCGGCGCTGTTCTTCGCGACGGTGCCTTCGGTCTCGTCAAAGGCCCAGTGCGCCACGAGCGTCGGGTCCTCTACGTCTTTGCCCAGGTACTCGGCCAAGACCTTCAGGTCGTTGACGTCCACCGTCCCGTCGCCCCAGGCGAACGGACCGATGTCGCCCAGCGGGTAGTCTTCGCCCCAGTGCTCAACCAGGCCCAGGACCTCCTTCCCATCGACCTTCCCGTCGCCGTTGAAGTCGACGATCGGGATGATGGGCGCCTGCCAGTTGGGGGAAGCAAAGCCGCCCTGGTTGGACCAGAAGTACAAGGTGCGGCCATCCGGTGAGATGCGCGGTACAGCGCCGTCCGCGCTATTGTTGACCGTCGGGCCCAGATTTACGGGCGCCTGCCAGGGATCGGACACGCTCGCGCGCCTTGCCATCCACATGTCACAAGCGCCGTACCCCCCAGGTCGGGGCTCCTTGGCCCACGAGGTTGGGGCGTCGCAGAAGAACAGCAGCAGCCCATCGGGCGAAAGGCAAGGAAACACGTCCTCATAGGAGGTGTTCACACCAGGCCCCAGGTTGACCGGCGTACCCCAAGGGTCGTTCTCGGTCGCTCGTCTCGACACCCAGATATCGCCTTCTCCGGACCCGCCGGAGCGACGCGACACGAAGTAGAGCTCCAGGCCGTCCGGGGAAATCCACGGTCTCCCGTCGTTCGCCGCGCTGCTGATCCTGTTGATCGGCGGTCCCAGGAGCACCGCCTCGCCCCAGGGATCGTTCTTCGTCGCGCGCGTCGCCATGTAGATGTCGTTATTGCCGTAGCCCCCAGGGCGGTTGCTCGAAAAGAAGTAGAACGTCAGTCCATCCGCGGAAATGGATGCCGCACCGTCCCGGTTCGGACTGTTGACCGCAGGTCCGAGGTTCTCCGGGGTACCCCACGGCTGGCCTATGGCCGTACGTCTCAGGACCCAGAAGTCCCAGTCGCCCTGCCCGCCGGGCCAATCCCACACCTGGACGTACATCTCCAGCCCGTCGTAGGACAGGCACACGACAAACTCGTCGCCACCGACAATCGGGCCGATATTCACCGGTTTGCCGAACGTGAACTCGGCCTTCACGTTGGGCAGGCCACACGTTGCCGCAAGTACCCACACAAGGATTAGAGTGTTTCTTGTCGCTTTCATGATTGTCTACCTCCATTCATAGGTTGCGTGAAGGACTGAGTCGCTCGCTTCGCATTGTTCAAGGATTCACGGCGCGGCTGTAGATGCGGATGTCGTCGATTACGCCGGACCAGAAACTGACCGGGGCGAGATTCGAGCCGCCGCCGAGCACGAGCCGGACGGAAGACAGCTCCAACGCGGGCACGGCGTCTCGGGCTACTTCTTTCTCGTCCACGTACAACATGCGATAGGTCCCGTCCCAGACGACGGCGATGCGATGCCACTGCCCATCCGTGATTACCGCCA
>VGYL01000114.1 GCA_016872975.1 Planctomycetota bacterium | reverse complement strand
GGGCGGCGGCGCGGGCCTGGCGGCGGGGCTGGTCCTCGGCCAGGGCGGCGTTGATCCGATCCAGCAGCGCCTGATCGCCGACCGGCTTTTCGAGGAAGTCGAAGGCGCCTTTCTTCATCGCTTCGACGGCCATCGGCACATCGCCATGTCCCGAGATGAAGATGACCGGCAGGTCGATCCCCCGGGTGCGCAGCTCCTCCTGGAGCCGCAGGCCGCTCATGCCCGGCAGGCGGACATCGAGCAACAGGCACCCGGGCGGGGCGGGGTCATACGCATCCAGGAACTCGTCGGCGGTGGCAAACGTCCGGGCATTCAACTTGATCGTGCGTACCAGTTCGGCGAGCCCCTCGCGCACGGGCTCGTCATCGTCAATGATGAAGACAATCGGTTCCAGCGCAGCCACGGTCACATTCTCCTGTGGTTGTCCAAGTTGCTCATTCCTTGATGCTGGGTGGAACATACGCTCCGCCAGCACGATCAAAAGACTCTATCGCGGCCTTCGGCCCCAATCAACAGGATATCAGACTTCATGGTAGAACGGTAGAACTTGTTGAAAATGTTTTATCACGCTCGACCGGCGAGGGTTCGGAATCGAGTACATGGTGTCCGGGATACGCGCCGGGGTGTCGGGCCGGCATGCCATGGGAATTGCCGCGGCCTGAGGAATTCGTCGCTCCGGACCGAGAACGATACCGTTCCCGGCCGGGCCTGGCACCCCCGCTTCACGGGGCGGCCGGCAGGGTGAAAGCAAAGCAACGACCCGGCGGAGGGCTACGAAGGTGGGAAGGCGAAGAGGATGATAAGAAGGTAAGAGGGTAGGAAGGTAGGAGCCAAGAACGGCGCACTGGTTTCCCACCTTCGCAGCGCGGCCTTCGCCCGCAACCAAAAAGATCTCCGAATATGTGGTAGAAGTTCCTGACAAAGACTCTACCTTCGTACCTTCCTCCTTGCTTGTGCCTGTGGCCAAGACATGGGGTAGCCGTAAAAAGGCCGGGCTTTGCGTCCCCACCTCACCGGGCGGCCGGCAGGGTGAAGGCGAAGGTGCACCCGCGCCCCGCCCCCGGCTCGACCCATAGGTGGCCCCGGTGCAGCTCGATGATCGAGCGGGTGATCGACAGGCCGATGCCCAGGCCGTTCGCTTTGGTCGTGAAGAACGGATCGAAGATCCGGGACACCAGGTCGGCGGGCAGGCCGGCCCCCGTGTCGGATACGGTGACCTGGACCTGATTCGGGATTGGCGTACTGACCGTGACCGTCAGCCGCCGCTCCCGGGGCGCGACGGAGTCCAGGGCCTCAATGGCGTTGCGCACGAGGTTCAGCAGGGCCTGCCCGATCTGAATCGGATCGGCCACCACCGGAGGCAACGCATCGCCGAGTTCCAGGCGCACGTCGATCTCCCGGTGCCGCAGGTCCGAGCGGACCAAAGCCAGCACCTCGCGGATCACCTCCGGCAGATCCACCGGCCCCAACCGGGGCGTGCGCCGCTGCGCGAACGCGCGGACCCGCTTGATGATCTCCCCCGCCCGCCGGGCTTGGGCGGCGATCTGATCGAGATTCCGGATCAGCCGTGGGGCATCTCCCTGTCCCGACCGGGCCGCGTGCAGCGACACACTGGCATAGCTGAGAATGGCCGACAACGGCTGGTTCAGCTCGTGGGCAAATCCCGAGGCCATCTCGCCCAGCGTGCTCAGACGGGAGACGTGCACCAGCTCGTCCTGCCGCGCCTTCGCTTGTTGTTCCGTACGACGCAGTTCGGTGATGTCGAAGGCGTAATGCAGGTACAAGTTCTCCGTCACCGGGGACCAATAGGCATCCCAGAGGACGCCGCCGGCTTCCACTTCCCGGTGTTGCGCCTTTCCGGTCACCCACACCTCGGGGGCCAGGCACCACGGGCAAGGGCTCTCCCGCTGTCCCCACGTGTCGAAACAGCGGGCCCCGGGAACGGCGCCCACCTTCATCGCCGCCTCATTGGCGGCCACAATCTGTCGGGTCTGCGGCCGCATCAGGAGGGCCACGCACGGCAGGGCGTCCAGCAGTATGCTCGTCACGCGGGTCTTCTCGCGCAGGGCCTCCTGGGCCAGGTGCCGGGCGGTCACATCCTGCACGGTCGAGACCATGAGGTTCTGGCCGAACAGGGGAATGTTCATGGCGGTAATGAACTTTCTCTCTCCGGTCGCCGTGGTCAGAGGGATGTCCTCCCAGCACATCCGCGCGGGGTCGCCTGTGGCGATATCGGCGGTGACGCGGGCGCGGATTTCCTCACGGAACACCGGGTCCCGGTAGACCCGGTCGAAGAACTCCTCGACCGAGTTCAAGCTGCCGCGCTCCACGCCATAGATCTCCTCGAACTTGCTGCTGGCGAACAAGGCCTTGTGGTCGTGGATCGTGTTGACGGCGAACCCGATCGGGGCGTTTTCCATGATGGTCTCAATGTACTGGTTCCGCTGACGCAGGGTCTCTTCGGCGCGTTTGCGCTCGGTGATGTCCTGCACAATCCCCGTCAGGACAGCGGGGTTGCCGTCCGCGTCCAGGGTCAGCTCCCCGGCTTCCGCCCACACCACCCGGATCGACCCATCGGGCCGGACAACGCGGTATTCCAACGCTATCGGCGTCTTCTTATGAATCACCGAGAGATTCGCCTGCACGACGGCGGCCCGGTCATCGGGATGAATCGCCTGCGCGATCACCGCGGCCAAATCGCCCGAGAAGCCCTCCTGCTCGAGGCCGAAGATGCGGAACATCTCGTCGGACCATTCCAGCCGGTTGGCCGCGATATGCCAGGCCCAACTGCCCACGTGGGCCACCCGCTGGGCGGCCCGCAGGGCGGCCTCGGATTGCCGCAGACGCTCCTCGGCCTGTTTGCGCTCGGTGATGTCGCGGACGATGGAGAGCACCGTCGGTTGCCCGCGCAGGAGAAACAGGCGTGTGCTGATCTCCACGGGGACCCGCCGGCCGTCCTTGGCCCGATGCTCCGTCTCGAAGACGGCCGAGCCGGTCTCGTACGGTTGCCGGAGGATGGTCGGAACCCGGGCGCGCTGCTTCGGGACATCGAGGTCCGGGATGGTCATGCCCAGCAATTCCTCGCGGGTATAGCCCAGCATCCGGCAGGCCCGCTCGTTGGCATCCAGGATACAGTGCGGCGCCTCCGGTGACACTTCGTGGACGTAGACGGCGTCGTTGGCGTTCTGGAGCAGCAGGCGATAGCGCTCCTCGTTTTCGCGCAGGGCCTCTTCGGCGAGCCGGCGGTCGGTGATATCGCGGTGGCTGGACCGGTGGCCCAGGCACGACCCGTCAATGCCGTAGATCGGCTGCCAGGAGACGGACAGCCAGGTCACGGCGCCGTTCTTGTGCCGCAGACGATACTCGACATCCTGGCCCGACGAGCCGGCGACCGCCTGCCGATACAGGTCCCGCATGCGGGCCCGGTCCTCTTCCTGCACCAGGGGAGCCGGAAAGTCGGGCATGCTCAGGCATTCCTCGACGGTGTAACCGGTGAGCCGCTCGACGGCGGGATTGAGCCAGATCAGCCGTCCGTCCGTCCCCACCCAACACTCCAAGCCGCAGGTATACTCGGCCACGGCCCGGAACCGCTGCTCGCTCTGCTCCAGCGCCGCAATCGCGAGCAGACGCCTGGTGATGTCCTTCACAATGGCCGCAAAGCCCGCGATCTGACCGCCGGGGCCGCAAATGACACTGGCGGAGATCTCCGCGGGAAACGGCGTGCCATCCTGGCGCACCATCGTGTACCGGACGTTCTGGACGGTGCCTTCGCACAAGGTCTTGGCCATGCTCTCGGCGGCCTGGGAGCGGTCCGCCGGAGCAATCAGTTCAAAGACGCTGCGCCCGATGACCTGCTCCTTCGACGAGAAACCGTGCGTCCGCAGCATCGCCCGGTTGCACTCGGTGATCTTCCCGTCCAGGTCCGTTACCGTGATGGCATCCGGCGAGGAATCGAAGATGCTCTGAAGTCGCGCCCGGCTCTCGCGCAGCGCCTGCTCCGTGCGCTTGCGCTCGGTGATGTCTTCTCCGAACTCCACGAGGCCGGTGATCTGTCCGTCGTCCCCGAAGAGAGGATAGCCGCGGAGGTGCCAGATGTGTCCGTCCGGGCTGGTGATCTCCGCCTGCTGCGGTTCCCGGGTCCGGAGGGCCTGGACCAGCGGGCATCCGGCGCATGGGGCCGTCCGCTGGTGCCAGATCTCGTAGCAGTGCCGCCCGATCAGTTGCGCGCGGGACATGCCTACAGAATCGGCCGACGCCTGGCTCGCCCAGTGAATCCGTAAGTCCACGTCATAGCAGGCGAACATCTCCGACATGGAATCGAGCAGGAGAGACTTCTCGCGCTCCGAGCGTTGGAGGGCCAGCTCGGTCTGCTTGTGAGCGGTGATGTCAGTCAGGGCGATCTGGACGGCGGGCCGGCCTCGGTACGGGACCACGCCGGCCTGAAGTTCCAGCCAGCGGAGGCCGCCATCCTTCCGAATCGCCCGGAATTCATAGCGCGAGGGGGCGGGCAGACCCTGGAGCCGATCCTCATGCCGTCGGCGAACCATCGCCCGGTCGTCCGGGTGGACGAAAGCGAGGACCTGCTCCAGCGTGCCGGCCAGCAACTCCTCCAGCCTGTAGCCCGTGATCTCGGTGGCCGCCTCGTTGGCAAAGACGATCCGCCGATCCTGGATCAGCAGCAGCCCCTGCAGGGACCGATCCACCAGAATCCGGTAGGCTTCCTCGATTTCGGTGCGCCCGGTGCGATCGCGCTCGAAGCGGGCCACACGCGAGCGCAGTTGGCGCAGCTCCTCGAGGTGCGATCTCCCCAACCTGTCCAGCATGCCCCTTCCCTCGGGATTCACTCCTTGGCGCCGGGCCGGCCCCGGCATCCCGGCGACGTTCCATCCACGATGGGGGAGATTATATCTGTCCCGAGACGGCGTGACAAGATCGAGCCTCCGTGGGAGCACGAATTTCGGCCTGGTTCAGACCCTGGTAACAGTCTTGGCGGATGGCAGCATCCAGGCCGTTCGTACTGACGCCGCAAGGCGTTCTCTTCAAAACATGCCCTGGCGGGCACACTACCAACCCCAGCGGCGCTGGACGCGGCCACCCGTTGCACGTTGTCGAGTTGTTACCCTGATCTGGGCGAATTTGAACCAGGCGCGAATTTCTGCGGCGGGCGGGTCCCATGTGATATAATGGAGGCAAAGTCCCAGGGCGGTTTGCGTTGATGGAGGACATCGTATGAAAGGGGCATACATCCCGGGGGCGTGGCTGGGCCTGCTGCTCCTCGCCGTGCTCGGCGCCCCGGCCGGCGCGATGACGATCCAAGTGGGTTCCGGAGGCGTGGACCTGGTCCCGCCGGGGGCGGTCTGGAAGTTCTTTCGGGGCCGGACGGCGCCCGGCACGCCGGGCGATGCCTGGCGGCAGGTGAGTTTTGACGACTCGCGCTGGGAGACGGGTCCGGCCGGTTTCGGCTTCGGCGATGACGATGACGCCACCGTCCTGACGGACATGCTCGGCCGCTACGTCACGGTCTACATCCGTAAGGAGTTCTCTCTGACCTCGGTACCGTCCGCGGCGCCGGTGGAGCTGACGATCGACTACGACGACGGCTTCATCGCGTACCTCAACGGCCGGGAGGTGGCCCGGCGGAACATGCCCGCCGGGACGACTACCCACCAGACCCTCGCCTCCACCTCGCGCGAAGCCGGGACGCCGGAGACGATTCTTCTCGGGACCGCCGGCGACCTGCTCCGCGCGGGCAAGAACGTCCTGGCCGTCGAGGGCCACAACAACTCGCTGACCAGCAGCGACTTCTCGCTCCATCCGGCCCTGCGGCTCGGACCGGATGCCCTGCGCAACGGCAGCACGTACATCGTGACCACCGATACGGTCGTCCTGACGGGCCGCTCGGAGGCTCTGGTCGGACGCGCGGGTACGACCGGGGCCTGGTGGGTTGTGGTTGGGGACGTAAGCGTGGATGCCAATCTGGTCGATGGTACGTGGCAGGCCAGCATGCTACTCTCTCCCGGCCGGAACACCATCACCGCAGAGGTCTTCGGGGGCGATCCTCCCAGAGGCCGGGTACACGATTCCGGCTCGATCGAGATCCTCTATGTGCCGCCGGCGAATCATATCGGGGGTGAGCAGAAGGAAGACGTCACGCTCTCCGGCGCTTGGATTGTCGATCAACCTGTGGTAATCCCGCCCGGCAAGGTACTGAGGATCGAGCCCGGCACGGTCGTGCTGCTGAAAGAGGGCGTCTCGATCATGGTGGCGGGCCAACTTTTGGCGGACGGCACCGAAGCCCAGCCGATCCGCTTCACCCATAGCGGCGACGGCACGAGCTGGAAGCAGCTTCTGTTCGTCCGGGCGGCCGACAGCCGGTTCGCGCACTCTATTTTCGAGTACGCCGACAGCACGGGCGAGCACCAGAAGTACTATGAGCCGGGACCGCGGAACTACCACGAGGCGATTGTGGCCCTGGCCTGCCATCTCGACCTCCAGAACTGCACGTTCCAGAAGCTGCCGAACGACGGCCCGAACGCCCAGGGCGACGCCCTCGCCGTCATCTCGGACGACCCAACGCATCCGGGCAACGCGTCGGCGCACATCGTGGGGTGCCAATTCCTGGGGATCGGCCAGGGGGTGCATACCCGCTATGCCTACGTGCTCGTGGAGGACTGCTTCTTCACCGACAAGCGCGGGGACAACGACGACGTCGATCTGTGGGGCGAGAGCACGCCGCCGCCGCTGATTCGCAACAACGTCTTTCTGAATCCCAGAGACGACGATATGATCAACCCGACCCGCTGCTCGGCCGTCATCATCGGCAACCTCATCTCGGGCTCGAAAGACCACGGCATCGTCCTGCGCGACGACTGCGCCCCCATCCTGATCAACAATGTCATCCTCAACTGCGCCAACGGCGGGATCGCCGTCGAGAATTCCTGCCGTGCCACGCTGATCAACAACACGATCGTCGGCTGCGGTCGCGGGGTGCGGCTGTTCGATCTGGGCCGCTGGGGCCCGCCCTACCGCCTCTCGCCCGGCGGCGGCACCGCCACGCTGGTCAACTGCATCATCTGGGACTGCCCGCAGCCGATCACCCTGGCGGACAGCTCCAACACGCAGATCGCCGACCGCGGCTCGCACGTGACGGTCCGGTACTGTGACATCCAGCGCGGCCGCCAGGGGATCTCGGTCTCCGGCTCGCATTCGACCGTCACGTGGGGCGCGGGGAATATCAACGCCGACCCGCTCTTTGTCGATCGGGCCAAAGGGGATGTGCGTCTGCGGCCCGGCTCGCCCGCCATCGACGCGGCCAACACCCCCGAAGCCCCGGAGACCGACCGCGACGGCAACCCGCGCCCTCAGGGCCGGGCCGCCGACATGGGCGCGTATGAGTACATGCCTTGAAACAGGGGCGGATCACCAAGCACCAAATTCCAAGCACCAAAGCCGCCAGGCGCAGAAATCCCAAATTCCAAGCACCAAATCTCAAACAAATCCCAAACGGAAGAAAAGGGAGGAAAATCCAAAACACCTGTCTGGCGGCAGGCACCGGCCGAGCCCCGTCCGTGGTTTTGGGCATTGGAATTTTGGATTTTGAATTTGTTTGAGATTTGGAATTTGGTGCTTGGAATTTATCTCTCCGCCTGCGCGGTGTCCGCGCCTGGCGGCTTTGGTGCTTGGAATTTGGGGTTTGCGAAGACCCGGGCTACTTCCGTTTCGGATTCTCTTCCGCTAATCGCACGACGACGAGGGAGACGACGAAGCGGCCGAAGAGGCCGGCTGCGTTTCGTACGCGCCCAGATCGACGGCGGTTCCGTGCGCGCGGGGTCGGCCGTCGAGATCGAGCGGCAGAGGCTCCTGGACGTTCCCGTCACCATCGATGTCGGCGAAATCCTGCGGCAGCAGGCTATTGTCCCCGCGATCGATGCAGGGGGAGCCGGGTTGCAGCCGCAGATTGTCGTCCTCGGTCCCGGCCACGCCGTCGGGGCCCGCGGGCAGGACAAAGCGCGGATCCACGTTGAGATTGCCGATTCCCGGCCAGCCGCCCTGGACGTTGGAGTGGCCCACGGTGACCAGCGCCGCTCCGGAATTCGCAATCTCGCCGCCGCCGTTCCAGAGGATGCTGTTGGCGATGGTCAGCTCGCCGCCGGTCTGGCCCGGCGCTGCCGCGCAGACGATGGCCCGCGACCCGCTGCCCTGACGGTTGGCCGCCAGGGTGCAATTCCACAGGGTGGCGGTGCCGCCGTAGGAGTTCTCGAGGGCCCCCGCCTGCACCCGACTGTCGTTGGCGTGCAGGCAGCAGTTCACCGCCAGCAGACTGCCGCGCGAGATGTTGACGATCGCACCGCCGGTGAAATCGGAGCGGTTGCCGTGCAGAAGGCAATTGACCAAGCTGAGCCGGCCCTCGCTGTTCCAGATCGCGCCGCCGCCGGAATCGCCGGCCCGGTTCCGCAGAAAGCGAGACCAGGTGATCGTGACGGTGCCTTTGTCGTTGTGGAGGGCGCCGCCCCGGACGCCGGCGAAATTGTCGTGCAGCGCGCAGCGGGACAGGGTCAACTGGCCCGTGCCGTCGTTGCCAATGGCCCCGCCGGTCCCGCGCGGCAACCCCACGTCGGTGCCGGCGCCGTTGGCGCCGAAGGTGCACTCGCTCAGCTCCAGCCGGCCGCCGGCCACGTAGACGGCCCCGCCGTCGCCCGCGGCCCAGTTGCCGACGAACGTGCACTGGCGCAGCGTGAGACTGCCGTCCGTCAGGAGCAGACCGCCGCCCTGCGTGCTGTTGGCCACGGCCATCACCGACGGACCGAAGGCATAACCGCCGGTGACCTGCACAGCGTCCAGGGTGGCCGTCTGGCCCTTGCCCACGACGGCCAGAACGTGCCGGCTGTTGTCGGTCCGCGAGGGCTCTTTCCACAGGTCGCAAGGCGCCGCCACCGGCCGATCGTCGCCCCGCAGATCGCCGCTGAGGATCGTCGCGTAGGTCCGGATATCCCGGACGTCCGGATCGGACGCGCCCGCGCCGCCGTAGCCGCCCCGGATCGTCACGCCGTTGCCGAGCCGGAACCGGGCCTCGCGGTCACCCGGGACGATTCCCGCGCCCCGGTCGGGCGTATACACCCCGCCGGCCAGGCGGATCTCCCGGTTCGCCGGCGCCACCGCCAGCGCATCCTGCAGGCTCGCAAACGCATTCTTCCAGCTTGAGCCGTCGTTGGTCCCGCGCGCCCGGGCGTCCACGTAGATGACCATGGACGGATTGACCACCTGCAACCGCGGCGTGCTCCGGTACGCGGTGTTGTTCGTCTTATCGGCCTCCGCCAGCCAGTCCGGCGAATCGATGATCCAGCCGAGGTAGTACGAGCCCGCGGGCACATTCGTGGGAAACGCGCCGCGGAACGTCACGTCGGTCGCCTGGCTGCCCCAGATGTCGACGCCCACTCGGCCCAGATAGAGATCGGAGGTCGTGATCGTCCGGTCGAGGGAGGCATAGAAAGCCACGTAGATCCTCTCGTACACGGGCTGACCGCTGTTGACGATCCGCATCCGCACCGTGAGGGTCTGGCCCGCCTGGCCGGCGGTCAGGGTCGTAGGCTCGAAGCTGCTGTACGAGTCGCCTCCGTCACGGAGGTCGGCCGGCTCCACTGCCGGCGGCTCCGTCCCGGGTCAGCCACCACACGCCGGCGCCGCCAGGGCCGCACAGAGACCCAGCAGGACCAGCACGATTCGCATTCGCATCCGCATGGCTTTCCTTTCATCACCTTCCCCGGCTCCGGCCGAACATCCCACGTTGCCTCCCTGACTCCATCATTATACCACCGATTGTCACTTTGTCAATGGCCGAGGCAGACATCACCTGCTTGCGATCCACCCCCACCGGTGGTAAGTTACGCAGGCCGGAGCGCCGGACTGGGCGTCCCGGCAAGGTGGGTGGAAACGCCGGACCGTGAAATGGGCGGGTGGATGCCCCGAGAACCCAGCTTGAGGAGATGACATGAACCGAAGAGACTTTCTCACCGCCGGGGCGGCGGGCCTGGGAGCGCTGGCCGCTGCCGCACTGCGCCGCAGCCTGGCCACCAATCGGAAGGACCGTCCCAATATCGTCTGGCTCGTGACGGAGGACAACTCGGCCCGCTGGCTGCGCCTGTATGACGAGCACGGCGCGCCCATGCCGAATATCGAGCGGCTGGCGGCGCAGGGGCTGGTGTTCAACCACGCCTTCTGCTGTGGTCCGGTCTGCTCGGTGGCGCGGAGCACGATCATCTCCGGCTGTTACGCCCCCCGCGTCGGGGTGCAATACCACCGCCGGGAGGAGGCCGTGCCGATGCCGGACGGGGTGAAGATGTTCCCGTATTACCTGCGCCGGGCCGGGTACTACACCACGAACTGTCACAAGGAGGACTACAACTTCCGTCCGGCCGAGAAGAAGGAAGTATGGGACGAATCCTCGGCCCAGGCGAGTTACCGCAATCGCCGGCCGGGCCAGCCGTTCTTTCACGTGCAGAACTACACCTGGACCCACGAAAGCAGCCTGCATCCGGGCGGCATGAAGAACTACTACGACAAGACCAAGAGCGATCCCGCCTCCGTCAAGCTGGCCGCCTGTCATCCGGACACCGAGACGTTCCGCCACGCCTATGCCCGCTACCTCGACCGGCATATGGAAGTGGACGAGCAGATGGGCCGGTTCCTCCGGCAACTGGAAGAGGACGGCCTGCTGGAGGACACGATCATCTTCTATTACGGCGATCACGGAGAACCGCTGCCCCGGGGCAAAGGCTATATCTACAACTATGGCTTGCAGATCCCGATGGTCGTCTATGTCCCGCCGCGTTGGCGGCATCTGGCCCCCGCGACGGCGGGTACCCGGGTCGATGGCTTCGTCCAGTTCATCGATCTGTCCGCCACGGTCCTGAACCTGGCGGGCGCCGAGATCCCGAAGGGGATCGACGGCAAACCGTTCCTGGGCGCGGGCGTCGCGCCGGCGGAGCTCAACGCCCGCGATCTCAGCTTCGGGTATGCGGACCGCTTCGACGAGAAGTACGACCTCGTCCGCACGCTCCGCAAAGGCCACTTCCATTACCTGCGGAGCTATCAGCCGTTCAACTTCGACGGCCTGCACAATCGCTACCGCTATCTGCAGCCCGCCTATCAGGAATGGCGCGACCTGTACCGGGCCGGCAAGCTGAACGCGGTGCAGAGCCAGTTCTTCCGCCCGCGTCCCGCGGAATGTCTCTTCGACCTGCAAGCCGATCCGGACGAGGTGAAGAACCTGGCCGGCGATCCGGCGTACGCGGACACCCTGAAGGAGATGCGCGGTCTCCTGCAGCGGCAGGTCAAGTCGATGCCCGATCTGAGCTTCATCCCCGAGCCGGTCTTCCTGGCGGAAGGCAAGGACAATCCCGCGGCGTATGGACAGAAGAACCACGCCGCAATCGCCCGGCTGGTGGACATCGCGGACCTGAGCCTGATCCCGTTCGCGCAGGCCGAGTCCCGCATCGCCCGGGCCCTCGGCTCCGACGAGCCGCTGGAGCGGTACTGGGGACTGATTGTCTGCAGCTCCTTCGGCCGGACCGCGGCGGCCTTCTCCGAGCGGGCCCGGGAGCTGGCGGACGCCGATCCCGCCAATCTCGTGCGGGTCCGCGCGGCCGAGTTCCTCGGACTGACGGGCCACAGCGACCCGCGCGGCTTCATCACGAAGGCCCTGGAGCGAAGCACCGACCCCAACGAAATCGGGTTGATCCTGAACACCGTCGTCCTGTTGCAGGACGGGCAGCCCGGCTATGCGTTCGACCTGAACGCCTTCTTCGACTCGATCCAAAACACCCCCCGGGGCCGGGGCGAGGTGGTCGTCCGCCGGATGGAGTACCTGAGGAAATAGGAGCGGCGTCCTCGCGCGCGCAGCGCGGCAACAATGTCATTGCGAGCGAAGCGCGGCAACCTCTGGGAACTGTGAACTGACAACTGAGAACTGGCAACGGTCTTCTCAACCGCGAAATACGCGAACCACGCGAACAAAACGTGTAGGACAGCCGCCCTCGGCTGGGGGAATCACGGTCCTCGCGCCAAGACGCCAAGGAAGACCCTCCCCCCATCATTCCACCATTCCAGTATTCCAATCTTCCATCCCTGCCTCCCGCCTCCGAGCCACGCGGGTCGGGCGACGACTTCCGGCACTGAGAAAATCGACATGCGGAACGATCCAAGCGCTTGCCTTGGGCGAGAATAGACAGTAGGATGCGGCCGAATGCAGGAGCCGGGACAGGGTTGAGAGGCCGCGATGTGGCCGAACGATTGCCGGGTATTATGGATGATTTGGGCGCAGCCCCAGGGAGTTGCCGTTAGTCAGGAAGGAAGCAGCCGATGAGCGAGTGGGGTCCGGGGAATCCGCATCCTTTGTCCCAGATGAGCACGGAACTGGTCTGGGAAGGCAAGTACGACGAATCCGGCAACCGCCGGCAGGTCGAGAC
>VGYL01000113.1 GCA_016872975.1 Planctomycetota bacterium | reverse complement strand
ACCCGGGCCACTTCCAGGCAGTTGTCGCCCACGTGGACGATCACCCGCAAGGGCGTGCCGCGTACGACGGCCGTCCAGCGTTCCGCCAGCGCCCGGCGTTCTTCGAGAGTGAGCGAGCAGTATTCGCCCGTCGTGCCGCCGATGAAGGCGTCGTTGATGCGATGGCGGATCAGATGCTCGGCCTGTTTCTCCACGATCGCGAGATTCAGCGTTCCGTCGGGATGCAGGGGCGAATGGACGGCCGCCACCAGTCCGGTGAGTCGATGGTTCATGGTCTCCTCTTCAAGGTGTGAATGGTCAATCCTTCCAGGTCCTTCGGCGCCGCCGGCGCCGGCAGGCTGCTGAGCCATCCAATCGTCACGCAGGCAGCCAGCCCAATCGGGGCGTAGGCATACACGTTCAGCGGCTGGATTGCGCGCACCGTAAAGACCAGCGCGGCACTGGCCAGCGCCCCGACCAGCGTGCCTCGGCCCGAGGCCCGCCGGCTGAAGATGCCCAGCAGGAACAGGCCGGACAGCGTTCCGCCCAGCAGACCGATGATCTCCAGAAAGATCAGGTAGATGGTCCGGATGTCCGTACCTGCCATCACGAGAGCGACAGCGGTGCCCGCCGCGCCGACCAGCACGGTCACCCCGCGGGCCACGCGCAGGTACGCTCGATCAGTCAGGTCCGGCCGCAGCCGCCGGTGGAAGTCCGTGACGTACGTGGTGGCGATGGAGTTCAGGCTGCTGGACAGCGTGGACTGTGCCGCGGCGAAGATGCCGGCCACGATCAGACCGGCCACGCCGACCGGCAGCTCGGACACGATGAAGAATGGAAAGATCGCATCGTTCTGCAACGAGGGCTCAAGCCGGACCGGGTGCTGCTTGTAGAACACGAACAGGGCCGTCCCGATCGCAAAGAACGCCGCCTGCGCGGGCACGGCCACCAGGGCGTTGAGCCAGATGCCGCGGGCGGCGGTCGCCTGATCGCGCGTCGTCACGTAGCGCTGGACCACGTCCTGGCTGGCGGTATAGGCAAAGAGATTGTGGAAGGGACTGCCGAGCAGGATGACCCAGCCGGAGGCCACGGTCAGGTCCCAACTCCAGTTCACGGTCTCGAAGAAGTGCCGCCCACCGGCGGCGATGCGGACCGCCTCGCCCAATCCGCCTTCCACCCGCGTCAGGAGAAACACCAGGCTGAACGCGGCGCCGCCCATGAGGACCAGCGACTGCACGACATCGGTCCAGATCACCGCCTCGATGCCGCCGGCGACGGTATATACGATGCACAGCACCCCCATGATGAGGATGCAGGCCGGGATGTGGAAGTCGCTCACGGTCGCCAGGGCCAGGGCCGGCAGGTACAGCACGACCGCGATGCGGCCGCACTGAAAGAGCATGAACAGGAGGCTGCCGGCGAGGCGCGTGGCCAGATTGAACCGCCGCTCCAGGTACTCGTAGGCCGAGGTCACGTTCAGCCGCCGGTAGAACGGCAGGAACACGAACACCACCAGCGGCATGATCAGGATGTAGGAGTTGGCGAGGAAGAGGTTCCAGCCGTCGGTGTAGGACGCCGCGGGAATGGCCATGAAGGTGATGGAGCTGAGCATCGTGGCGAAGATGCTCAGGCCCGCGGCCCACCAGGGAATCCGCTGGCCGCCGCGAAAGAAGTCGTCCGTGCTCTTGTTCCGCCGCGCGCAGACCACGCCGATCCCCACCATCGCCAGCAGGTAGGCGAACAGGACGCCGTAGTTCAGCCCGCCAAAGGCCGCCTTCCGCACGGCCGGCCGGAACGCCCAGACCGCCGGCGAGCGGACGCCGGGCCGGACCTCGCCGCTGGGGACGAGGGAATCCTGCTGCCAGCGCACCAGCGTCGTCGTGACGTGGGAGGCCGGCGCTTCGCCCAGCGGCTTCCAGGTGTCGGTGATGGTGTGGTACGCCAGGATGGTCTTCGGGAAACCGGGATGCTGCTCGGGCGGTTGAAAGCCCTGTCTCGCGCCGTCGTCCCCGCCCAGGACCAGAAAGCTCGACTGGCCCAGCGTCGGCGCCGGCGTGGGCGCGGCGGCGGCGGGCGCGGGCAGGTCGGCCACGCGCCGCCAGCCTTGGCCGGGCTGATAGCGGTAGGCGTCGCTCAAATAGCGGCGGACCGGCTTGCCCTGGGCATCGCCCGTCAGCTCGATGCCACTGACCAAGAAGAACGCCCGATCCTGTGCGGCGGCTACGGCGAGCATCCGGCCGGGTCCCGGCCAGGGCTCGAGCTCCTGCCACCCGCGCTGCACCCGGCTCAGATCGAGGGCCCAGAACGTCCTCAGCGCCGTCGTGGCGTCCGGCGTCTCGATCCCCCCGGCGATATAGATGATGTTGCCCAGCAGCGCACCGCAGGCATTGGCACAGGGCCTCGGCAGGCTCGGCAGCGGCACGGTCTTGAGCTCGCCTTTCTCCCAGCGCAGGAGAAAGACCTCCGCATAATGCCGGTCGGCGTCGCTGCCGCCCGCGCAGATCAGGCCGTCTTTGGCGGTGATCGACACGCCGTAGCCGAGCGGACGGGGCAGCCGCCCCGCCACCCGCCACGGGCCGGCCGGCTTCTCCAGCACGAACACCGTGTCATACCAGACCTTCGCGCCGCCCTCCCACGGACGCTTCTCGGGGAAGTTGACGCCCCCCGCGACGATCAGCGCGTCACCATGCACCCCGGCAAACGGCCCTGCGACCCCTTCGCGATCGGGAAGGGCCGGCCACTGCTCCCACCGCAGGACCTCCGCCCCCGCCGCGACGGGCCCGCCCCAGAGCACCACCGCCAGAGATAATAGCGCCAAATGTAACCGCGTCGTCATCCACCGACCTTTCCTGCCGGGTCATTGTTTCTTCTGCGGGATCATAGCACACCCGTGCCCCCCCGCCAAGCCGGCACAGGAGCCGAACCAGGGCAATTGCGTGTGGCCGCGGTTATTCTTGGCCGATGTGCGAAGGACACCCGGACGGTAGCCCCAACTGTTCGGAGTCCCGCGTCTACGCGGGTCGGAACCGTCCTGCCTTCCACATTGGGCCGGTCTTGAACCGCTGCGCGGTCGAGACCCGCCTGAAAGCGGTACTCCAAACGGCTCCAGCGCCGAGCGTGCAGCGGACCGAAGCCAATTTCCGCCCCCGGATGCCGGCCCGCCTCCCGGCGTCACGCGTGACGGGTTTCTCTTGATAATTTGGGCGGAAAACGTAGAATGGAAGCTGGTAAGGGAGTCAGTCCCACAGGCGGATGTCGGTGGATGGAGAACCAGTGCCGGATGGCGGAGCGTGCACCATGAAAACGAAAAGCCTCTTCCTCACAGTCGTTTGCGTCAACCTTTTGGCATGCCTGAGCACCGCTCTTGGCGATGGCAAGGTCTTCCTGAAGTACAACAAGCAAGGCGACATTCTCCAGCCTACACAGAAGGTCCATATCCGTTGGGACGGCTCCGAAGAAAGGCTCGTGATTCAAACGAAATACGAGGGCCCCGCCGAGGAGATGGTCTGGATCGTGCCCGTGCCGGCGGAACCGAAGGTAGAAAAAGGCGACCCGAATCTCTTTGAGAAGCTGAGCATCGAGACCCAACATAGCGATATCTCTCACACGTACTTCCCTTACGTGGACACGGGGTACGGATCTGCCGGGAGAGGGACGCCCGGGGTAGCCCAGTGGCGGCGCAGAATCGGCGACTACGACGTGGCACTCCTTAAGCCTGCAGGCAGCGAGAATGTGCTGCGGTGGCTCAATGCCAATCAGTATGGCGTCGAAGACAAGGCCGTTCCCGTCCTGGAGGACTACATCCAAGAGAAATGGTGGATGGTGGCCGCCCGCATCCACCCAGATGCCTTGACGGACATCACACGGGATAAACTCGCCCGGGGACTGCTCGATCCCCTCGACATGACGTTCCCCTCCACACGCTGCATCTATCCGCTTCGGCTCACCCAGTTCGTTGCCGGACCGGTGGAAGAGTTGATCTATATCGAAGGCCAGGACCATTTTCAGCCTGTGGGGCCTGTGAAGGGCTGGGAGATGGATGTCTTCGGCGGTCCGCAGCGCGTCACGCCGGAGAACCAGAGACACCTGTCCACCGTGGAATTCGCGACGTGGGCCGCGGCAGGAAAGACCACCAAGAACGTGGTCCGGTATCTCACGAAACTCAGAAAGGTCTTCCAGCCCAGCGAGATGACAGCGGACGTGCTATTCGAAAAGATGGACTACGCCGACCTTCTGTCCCTGGGTGGAAATGACCGCATCGGCCAGGCGGCCACGCAATATGGTCGGCACAGCGATCCGGCCGGCATCCCTCATCTATTGTCGCCGCTATCGGCGAAGGAACTCACACAAGCGTTGCCGGCGGCGGGGAGTTCCCCGGGGCCCGACCCGCTCGGCCAGAATCAGTATGCGACCGTGCTCAGCCAGTTGCCCCAGTGCAAGCATCTGCGCAGTTGCATCTGGGCGTTGGGAGAAATCGCCGCGGAGCATGGACCGGATCGGGCTGTCGCGGACACCTTGCTTCGCTGCGCCGGACATGACAGCCAGCCGATACGCATGGAAGCGTACATCGCTCTCACCAAAGCGGGTTTCTCGGACTTGGGCGGAATTCTTTTGGACAGACTCCCGCGCATTCTTGACCGCGGTAAGGAGTATCGCGGCGCCGGCTGGTCTGGCGAGGGTTGGATACTCCGATCGGAAGCGGATGTCATCGCGGACTGGATCGAACGGCACGGAAGCGCGACAGACAAGCACGCCTTCGCCGGCATCTTGAGGAAAGCGATCGGCGAATTGCCCACCCGTGCTGTGACGGAGACAACCGCGGATGAATGGGACCATCCTGTATTGTACGGCTGGCCGGAATGGCTGATCGCCCGCGCGGTCGACACGCGTGACGCCGGTGTCTTGCCTGTTCTTCAGAAGCTGCGAGCGAAGGTCCCTGACACCAACGGGGTTGTCTCTTTCCTGCTCAAGGCCGAGGCGGCCTGGGGGGCGCGCGAGGCGATTTCCCTGCTGGCACGCCGGATGGCTGAAGATCAGAACCGGATCCTGCGGGAACGGAGGGTCTATGCCGGACCCGATGACTCGGCCCCCGCACGGATGGCCGAACAGTTTTATGCCAACGTACCCTGGGAGCAAAGACCTCCAAGGTATGACAGTCTGAGGCAACGCGTAGTCAGAAATCGTGGAGCGCGGTCGGATGGTCTGGATAGGATTCTTGACGTACCCACAGAGACCGCCGACACCATTATCCGAACCACTTTATCTGACCACGAGCTCGACGACTGGTACGTGCTCTACCTGCTGGCGCAGATCAAGAAACCCCAGCAACGCGACAGGGAAATGGTTCTGTCCCTATGGCACAAGATAGACGTGCCCAGGCAAATGGTCATCGTCGATGTGCTTTGGCTGTGGAAGGATGCAGGGACCCTGCTCAGTATTCGTGCCCGAGCAGCCAGCAGAGAGGTTCGCACCGAGCTTGATCGTGCCGTGACATCTCTCAATGCGCCTCAGTGACAGCAGGCACCCCATCGGTGGGTTGATCGGCGTAGGCAATGATCAAACCACTTGCATGAGCCCCGCGAAGGAGTCGAGGAGATAGTGGGGACTCTGGGCCTGGATTTTGTGGAGGTAGCGGACGGCCTGGCCGCCGGTCTGGACGGCGGCGGCGCGGACGCCGGCTTTCTTGGCCTGGCGGACATCGTGGTCGGTGTCGCCGATGTAGATCGTGCGGTCAGGGGCGATGGTAAACTCCTTGACGAGGGCCGCGATGCCGATGGCGCGCGAGTCGCCGGCGGCGGTCGAGTACAGCATTGAGGAGCGGACCGCGTCCCAGTCCCGGAAGGCGAGCGTCGCCAGGATGCTCTCGATGGCCTCCAGGCGCAGGCCGCTCAGGACGGCCAGGCGGATGCCCCGGCGCTTGAGCTCGTGCAGGGCCTCTTCCACGCCGGCGAAGGACGCGATCCGGTCGAGGACTTCGTACGGGAACAGCTCCCAGAACCGCCGGTGGCAGTCATTCGTGCGGTCCTTGTGGCCCTCGGGCAGGTAGGCGTGGATGTACTCCCAGATGCTGGTCCCGAAGACATCGTAGACCGGGTCGGCGTAGCCCTCGGGAATCCCCAACTGGCCCGCCGCCCGGTGGACTGCCGCCATGATGGCGTCGTCGGTCTTGACCAGCGTCCCGCCCAGGTCGGTAACGATCAGGTGAATATTCGTATGGGTATGCGACATGCGCGTCATCAGATGTCGGTTCTCAGATAGCGTTGATCTCAACAAGCCTCCCGCAATCCGAGATCGCGCACCGCTACCGCCGTCACGGCAAAATGACTGGTGATCCAAGCGGCGATTGCCGGAGACAACTGCGCATCAATCCAGATGGTGGTCATGCGGCCAGTACCGGGTGGTCCAGACTGCGGGCGGCATACTGCAGAGCAGCTTGTATATCCTCCATTTCGAGATCAGGCATCTCTGCAAGGATCTGCTCCGCCGTCAAGCCGGCCGCCAGCAAGTCGAGGATGTCAATCACACGAATGCGCATGCCACGGATACAAGGGCGCCCGCCACATTGCTCCGGGTTGGTCGATATTCTGTTGGTCAGGTCCGACATAGCACGCTCCAATCCAATAGACCCTTATGGGATTCAGTATACTCGGTCTTCCACGTCATTCAATAACGATCTGCCAGGCAGGAAATCAGAACATCGATCCGTGGGAAGGTCATGATTCCTTCTCCTCGACCTTGAAGATCAGAAAGCCGGATTTGAGGTAGTTGTTCAGGGCGTTGGGGTGGTCGTGGGTGCAGGTGTGGACCCAGACCCGCCGGGCGCCCCAGGCGAAGGCATTCTCGATGGCGCTGTCGAGCAGCAGGCCGCCGAGGCCCTGGCCGATGAATGGGGGCGTCAGGCCGAAGATGCGGATCTCGACACTGGGGTCCACTGTGGCACGCCCGTCCGCGGGCGTGATCCTCTGCATTTCACAGCCGGGGGCGGCTGTGCCACATGTCTGGGAGGGGTCCCCCAACGCGGACTTGGGTTCCCCAACGCGATGCAGCGCGTTTGGGGGACCCTTCTGCGTTGGAGGCCCCGAGCCCGTGCCGCCCTCCTGCCACTGCAGTTCATAGTAGCCGGCGAGGGAGCCCTGGCGGTACGCGACGAAGGTCCGGAGGTTGTCGTGGGCGGCGTAGTCATGCCACTTCTCGGCGGGCCAGGCCAGCCGGTCGAGCCAGCGCCAGTCGCCACCCACGTACTCGTACAGGAAGCGATTGAAACGCGGCTGCTTGACGATGCACTCACGGACCTCGATCCCGGCGGCCGGGCGGCCCCGGCGGACCCACTGGTCCTTCGACGCGATCTCCAAATGCGTGGTCCGCACCATAATAGTAGATACCATCAATCCTATGTAGCCCAGCCGTCGTGGCAAGGGCCCCTCGCCCCTGGACGACAGGGCCAGGATGACCTCGAACCGCAAGGGCGGGACGCCCTCGCCACGGCGGGGCTGCATGATGGTAGCCGGCCCCGACCGCCTGCTCAAGGGCAAAGTCCGCCGGGGGCAGGGCGAACGTATATGAGTGCGGACTTGGCGTTTGGAGTTCCGCGTTCACGCGGGCTTAAGGGTCTTCCGGCACAGCCGGCTCCTCCTCCTAATGAACACAGAAAAAGGGGAGGGCCGGACTGTCTGACCCGCCTAATGAGTTTTGACGAGCAAGTTCGGCAATCAGAGCCCGGCCACGGGCGCTCTTCGTAGGGCGAGCGTCCCCGCTCGCCGATGATGTCGTGCGAGGACGCACGACCTACGCGGAGAGCGGCTCGCGCGGCCATTAGCGAAGTTGCTCGTCAAGACTCATAAGGCGGAACTCCGAACTTCGGTCACCAAGGCAGCGCATGGGCAACGGCCCTGATTTGTCCGCGTGTTTGGGCTGACGGTTGTCAACCGAATGGGTATAATCGACGTCCTGACGAGAAACACGGCGTCGATTTCGAGTTGAGAGGACCAAAGGATGGCAACGTACAAGACAGCTTTACTGTCGATGATGGTGATGTCCGTGGGGTGCACGAGCCTCGCGGCCAAGACGGTGGAAACGCCTATGAGCACGGACGCGCGACGGGTGGCACACGGGAACAACTGCTTCGCCCTGGAACTGTACGGGAAGCTGCAGGAGCAGCCCGGCAACCTGTTCTTCTCGCCGTACAGCATTTCGACCGCCCTGGCCATGACCTACGCCGGGGCGAGCGGCCGCACGCAGGAACAGATGGCGCAGGCCCTGTGCTTCCCGACCGCAACCACTGTAGCTCAGTCGCCCTCGGCTGAGGGTGGATCGGCCCCGCTGCCGGTCCCGGAGCCGCTGTCCCAGGAGGCGTTTGCCCGGGCCTTCGGCACGATCGTCCGGAGCCTCAACGAGCGGGGCGGCCGGGGCAAGTACGAGCTTCGGGTTGCCAACGCGCTGTGGGGGCAGAAGGAGTACAAGTTCCTGGCCCCGTTCATCAAAGTGGTCGAGGACCACTACCGCGGCCGGCTGGAGCGGGTCGATTTCGTCCAGGCCGCCGAGAAGGCCCGACAGACCATCAATGGCTGGGTCGAGAAACAGACCAACGGCAAGATCAAGGACCTCCTCGGCCCGGGCGTGCTCGACCGCATGACGCGCCTCGTCCTGACCAACGCCGTCTACTTCAAGGGCGACTGGGCCAGCCAGTTCCGCAAGGACCGGACCGAAGACGGGCCGTTCACCCTGCTCGACGGCGGTAAGGTCCAGGTCCCCTTGATGAACCAACAGGCGACGTTCGGCTACGGCGAGACCGACACGCTGCAGGCGCTCGAGATGCCCTATGCCGGCGGGGAGCTGTCGATGGTGATCCTGCTGCCGAAGCAGAGGGGCGGCCTCGGCGCGGTGGAGAAGACTCTCACGGAGGAGAACGTGTCGAAGTGGCTCAGCGGGCTCCGTAAGCAGGAGGTCATCATTACGATCCCTCGGTTCAAGATGACGCATAAGCTCAATATGGGCGCCGTGCTGCAGTCGATGGGCATGACGGATGCCTTCTCCGGGCAAGCGGACTTCTCCGGCATGACCGGCCGGCAGGACCTGTTCCTCTCGGCGGTGGTCCACCAGGCCTACGTGGACGTCAACGAGGAGGGCACGGAAGCGGCCGCCGCCACCGGCGCCGTGATGAGCCTGGTCTCGATGGCTCCGGCCCGCATCCCCGAGTTCCGCGCCGATCACCCCTTCCTCTTCCTGATCCGCGACCTCCCCACCGGCAGCCTCCTGTTCCTGGGCCGCGTGATGAATCCCCAAAGCTGAGACCCGGGCTCCGTCCCAACCATCACCCGTGCGACAGCAGAACCTGCCGTCGAACGATGAGTCCCTGCGACTAAACCCGAAGCACGAAACCGGAAATCCGAAACAAATCCGAACCTCCAATGTCAGAAATCGCAAACACGGGCCGGAGGCCCGCTCCTTTGGGACATTTGGACTTCGTCTATTCGTGCTTGTTTCGGATTTCGATATTAGAGTTTCGGATTTACTTCTCTTCCCACCAAAGCCGCGGATCGCCCTTCCCTTCGTCGATCCACCAGATGGCGTCGGCAACCGGCGCGCCTATAGAGTCAAGTCGGCCTAAGGTACTGTGACTTGGAGCGAGAAGGTCTTCCGCGGCTCCACTCCTTCTTCCCACGGCCTGCGATAGACGAGCCTGAGAGTCATCTGCCCTGGATGGACCGCCTTGAAATCGAAGCTTTCCCACCCACCAGCCCCGACCAGGGGTGGATCGCCTGTCGCGCGCGGCTTGAACTGTGCCTGGCCCATCTGCTCCACGATGGAGTCCTGGTGATCCACCCATTCCCATCGATACCCCGTACTGGGATTCGCACCATGGTGTTCTTGAACCACGAATGGCACGAATCACACGAATACTGACTCGATCAGTTCGCGAAGCGTTCCGATTCCAGTTTCGGATGGTGCCCGAAGTTGACCAATAGCCCCAGCCTCCTGCGCGTCGCCTTCAGATAGTTGATCGTCTGGGCCCGATGGTCGTCCGCCAGCGCCTTCGCGGCTTTCAACTCCACGATGATCTGATCATAACAGAGGAAATCCGGCTGATACGTCTGGTCCAGCCGGGTCCCCTTGTAATACAACTCGATCTCCGGCTTTTCTCGGAACGGGATTCCCTGCGCCTGGAACTCGCGCCGGAGGGCCTCCTGATAAACGGCTTCCAGGAAGCCGCTGCCCAACTCATTGTAGACCTCAAAGCACGCCCCCATGATCCGGTAGCTCTCCTCTTTGAAAAGCATCTCCTTCGCCATTCGTCCACCTCTCTCTTTCCATTCGTGTGATTCGTGTCATTCGTTGTTTCAACAGGGGTCAGGATGTTTTTGAACCACGAATCACACCAATCACACGAATTTTGTCTGTCCGCCTCTTCTTCTTCATTCGTGTGATTCGTGCCATTCGTGGTTTCTACGTCCCTGGTTCGGTTTCATTCCTCTGTGGTTTCCCACCACAAGTGCGGATAGTCCTTGCCTTCGTCGATCCACCAGATATCCTCCGTGCCGTTCGCCGGCTTTCGGCCGCGACCCTACTGCTTTTGAACCACGAATTGCACCAATCACACGAATTTTATGTGTCCGCCTCTTCTTCTTCATTCGTGTGGATTCGTGTCATTCGTGGTTTCAAGAACTACACAATCAGCATTCATCAGCGTTGAGCTGCGGCTTCATTTGTTCGCGGCTTCCCACCACAAGCGCGGATAGTCCTTCCCTTCGAGAATCCACCAGATGTCCTCCGTGCCGTTGACCGCCTCGCCCATGAAGTCCCAGCCGGCATCGAGGAACGTCTTGGCCGTCTGCATCTCGGCGGTCATCTTGCCGATGCCGCCGGCGCTCGTGGTTTGGCCCGATGTCTGGGTGTCCCAGAAACAGGCGGTGACCTCGCTCCCCTCTCTAAGGCCCACCAACCCGAACCCGCCGCTGACCACCCCCGTGCTGTAGCACTGCGTCACAGTGCCCCCGTTGTTATACCCTATTAGCCCGCCGATAGAGCCTCGAGTGCCGCTGACCGCCCCGGTGCTGTAGCACTGGGTCACAGAGCCGGTGTTCGCCCCCACCAGCCCGCCGACAGCGCCATCGCCGCTGACAGCAGTGGAGCTGTAGCATTGCGCTAAACTACGCGTGCTGAATCCCACCAGCCCGCCGACAGAGCCGCTGCCGCTCACCGCCCCGGTGCTGTAGCACTGGGCCACGGCGCCCCCGTTATAACCCGCGAGACCGCCCACAATGGATGAACCGACGATGTTGACATCAACGACGCCCAGGTTCCTGACCTCGGCTTCAGGGCCCAATAGCTCAAATAGGCCAAGAGGTCTCTCCCCGTTGATTGTCAGATGCGAAATCGTATAACCATCACCGTCGAAACTACCATAGAAGAGCAATGGGATTACTGCTGTGGCCCAGCGGATGCCCGAGAGGTCAATGGAAGCTGCCAGTCGGTAGTGCGCGTGCGGACTACAGTGGACCATCGCACCAAGTTCCATCGCATCGGAGATAAGGTAGGGGTCTCCAGACGTGCCCTTGCCTTGCAGTTGTGGCGGTGTATATCCATGGAGAATCGCCAATACCGGATAACCGCCTCCTTCCGGCATCCGCCAGACTTCATGGGTTCCATTCTGGATTTCGCCGACAAAATCCCATGCCGCAGCCCGAAAGGTGTTTGGGTCTTTCATCTCGGCTGTGGTTCTACCTGTCCCGCCGGCACTACTGGTCTGGCCTGATGTCTGAATGTCCCAGAAGCTACTGGTCACAAAGGCGTCGCAGTCGTCACAGGGGCTAGATCCTACCAGCCCGCCGACATTCTCTGTGGCGCTGACCAGACCCACGCTGTAGCAGTGAGTGATCACACCATCACCGTCAACACAGTCGTTGTACCCCACCAGCCCACCGACAGCTCCCCACCACTGCCCGGTTCCGCGAACCGCACTCGTGCTGCAGCAATTAGTCACAGTGCCCCGGTTGTAGCCCACCAGCCCCCCGACTTCTCCGTCCTGCTCGATTCCACCAACCGCACTCGCGCTCCAGCAGTAAGTCACGAAGCCCTGGTTTTCTCCAACCAGACCGCCAACTCCGCCTCCTGTGCTACTGACCGTACCCGCGCTGTAACAGTCGGTCACAATGCCGTCATGGTGACACCCTACCAGCCCGCCGACGTACCAGGCACCACGGACGGCGCCGGTGCTGTAGCACTGGGCCACAGTGCCATCGCTGAGCCCCACCAAGCCCGCGACACAGGCACCTGAGCCAGCGATGTTGACATCCGCGACCCTTAAGCCTTTGACCTCGGCACCACGCATGGACCACTCGCCCAACCGGCCGATCAGACCCAAATAACCAGGCCTGGTTCAATTCAAGGTAACAGTTGGAGGTGTTCGGACTGATGAAAAAGAGGGATTCCTCCCGATCAAGAGAGTAGATCAACAAAAAACTCTTGGGTAGGAAAGGAATCCCGATGGTTCAACAG
>VGYL01000112.1 GCA_016872975.1 Planctomycetota bacterium | reverse complement strand
CGTTGTTCTACCTGACGGCGGTTGCCATTGCCGGCAGCATCGCCCTGGCGCGGAGCCGCAAGATCCGCGAGGACGCCTTCCTCGCCTATCACATTGCGGCCTCCTGTATCCTGTTCTTGTTGCTTCTGACGCGTTTCTTTCCCGATCTGCATGCGGCCGGGAGAGGGCTCAGAGCCGGCGACAAAGACGAACTCGAGAGCTTCGTCGCCTTGTCGCGTCTTTCCTATCTGGGCATCTTCTCGTTCGCGCTGTTGCTCGGCACGGTCGTGCTGTTCCTGAAGGACAAGGTGGTGCGGGTAATGGACGCGAAGGGGATTCTCCACGCGGTGGCCGCCGGCGCGGTGGCGTTCGTGGCGATGGTCGTTTTCAATCCCTTCCATCTGACGAACCTCACGCACACCTTCGTCATCTCGATCAGCAAGCACGCCGAGCGCTGGCGCAACGTGCACGAGTGGCATCGGGCGTTCGACTGGACCAATCCGGTCGGCACGGCGGTGCCGTTTCTGTTTCTGTATATCATCGGCTGGCTCGTCCTGATCGCGTGGGTGGCCGTTTTGATCCAGGCGTCCCGGGTCGCGAATCGTCCCGTCAAGAAGCGCCTCAAGCCGGCGCCGGACTACGACTGGCCCAAAATGGACCTCGGCCTGATGATCGTGGCCGCCATGACGATCTACCTGGCGATTCGCTCGCGCCGGTTCATCCCGATTGCCGGCTACGCGGCCTGCCCCGTGCTGGCTTTGCTGATCCAGGAGACCGTGCGGCGGTTGCTGGGGGTGGCCGCGCTGCGCCGCCAGGAGAAAATGGACCCGCCGGCCCTGCCCCAGGCGCTCTCCGAGGCCACCCAGGTGGGGATGGCCGTGTCCTTTGTCGTCTTGGGAGTCGGGGCCTTGCTGGTGGGGCGGTGGTTTCTCTTTCCGGTCCCGGGATATCCGGGCTCCGCGCAGCCGCGTCTGTGGATGGTGCTGCTGGGATCGCTTCTGACGGTGCTGGCATTCGTGCCGCCGAGCGTCCTGTACGGGACGATCCAGGGGGCGGCCGTGCCGGCGGGCCGGGTCGCCCAGCGCGATCTCCTCCGGACCGCGGTCCGCGCGGCCCCGCTCGTGCTGACCGCGCTGGTCCTCGGATTCGGTGTATGGTTTGCGGCGAAGTTCAAGGAGGTCTACCTCGATCCCTGGCCGCTCGACGCCCGCTACAAGTCCATGTTCATGCGGATGACGGCCTCCTATACCAAGCCGTTCGAGGCCTGCGCCTTCATGCGGCAGAACAACCTCAGCGGCAAAATGTACAACTACTGGACGGAAGGGGGCTTCATTGCCTGGGGCCAGGACCCGGACCCGGAAACGGGCCGGATTCCTCTGCAGCTTTTCATGGATGGCCGGGCGCAGGCCGCCTATGATGTGCCCACCTTCGATCTGTGGTCGGACATCCTTTCCGGCGGTCCTTTGCCGTTCATTGCCGCCCGGACGGACCGGAGCCTGACGGCGAAGGATTACACCGAGATCGGCACGTGGGTCAGCGAGCGGCTGCGGCAGCACGGCGTGTGGGTCGTGCTCATGCCCGACCTGCAATTCGACAAACCCTTCACCCGCGGCCTGGAGTACAACGCCGATTGGCGCATCGTGTACACGGACGACAAGCAGAAGATGTTCGTCGACTTCACCTCCCCGCAGGGCGCGGCCCTGTACTACGGGATTTTCACCGGCCAGACGGCGTACCCGAACGAATACCTGGCCAACCTCGCGCTCGGTCACACCCTGCTGCGAATCCCCGACAATCCGGCCCAGAAGAAACGCGGCCTGGAGCTGCTGGTCAAAGCACTGCACGACTATCCGTCACCGGCCCCCATGAAGGACATGGTGTTCCTCGGATATCAATTTGCCGAGCTGCGGCCCCGGATCGACGAAGTCTGCCAGCAGTACGCTCTGTCCTTCGAGCAGAACAGAGCGGCCTACGCCCGGCAGGATGGGTACAATTTCCGCCTGCACGTGGCCTGGCTGGCGCTGGCCCACCTGGAGCAGGTGGCCCAGGCGGCCAACGATAAGGCGACCGCCCAGATCTATCGCCAACGCATCGAGCAGTACAAGTACGAGCTGGACCGCAGCGCGCTGCGGAAGAAGTGGTAGGGCATGGTCGAGAAATTCCATCTCTTCATCTACGGCTCGCTGCGGGACCGACGGATCTTCCAGTCGGTCAGCGGGTATGCCTTCACCCTCAAGCCGTCGCGCATCGATGACAAGACCCTCTTCGCCGAGCTGGCGTTCCTGCCGCATTATCGCCGCGTCAGTCCCGACAATGTCTACTACTACGCCGTGCCGGCCCACCCCGCCCGCATCGAGGGCATCCTGATTCACGATGTGCCCCGGATGGCACTGGCCGAAATCGATCGTTACGAAGGCAAACGCTACCAGAGACAGACGGTCCAGGTGCACACCGGCCACGGCGTCGTCGAAGCCCAAGCCTACCTCACGACCGCCGAGACCATGCGCAAGCACTTCGGCGACCGCTTTCACGTCAATCTCATTCACGAGCTGTGGCTCCGCAAGCGGATTCGCCTGTTCCTCCGCAAGCGCATCCGGCCGGGCGACGACACCGAGGACGCCGAGGTGGAGCGCGAGGCCGACCGGGAGCTGCTCGCGACGACGGAGCGCGACCTGGTGATGAGCCACTATCATCGCGACGCGGTCAGCGACTACTACCTGGAGCACGAGCTGAACCGGCCCCGGCCGAGCATCCGCCCCGTGTGCGGCGAACCGCAGGCCCAGCCCTATATCCGCAACTACCTGGGATTGGTCCTGCGGCAGGTGCTGCTCAATCAGATCGATGAGCAGTTGCAGGCCCGCTACCGGTTCGAGCTGGAGCACATGCGGACCAGCCCGCGCTATTTCGCCCGCTCGGTCAGTCTGCTGGTCGCCCTGCGCATGCTCACCGCCAACCGCAACGTGGTGGAGCCCCTCATCGAAAACGGCCTGAAGATCGTCCCCGGCGAGAAGGCCGATCTGATCGATTACATCAAGTACGCCGTGCACGCCGTTCACAGCATCTTCGATCCCCGGGTCGCGGAGGACCACCTGAGCCGCATTCGCGCCAACCTGCAGCCCGGCCTGGTCCCGCTCGGATGCGAGCTGGAGTTGAGCAACGTCGGCGCCGCCGCCGTCGAGCCCTTGCGCAGCGTCACCAAGGCGTGTGACCCGGTGTATGACGGGTTCAAGTACTTCTACGACTTCCGCCTGGAGGTGCTGTGCTGGAAACTGGGCGGCTATATCGACGACCACAGCGGCTACACCGACCGGCCGCGCCGCCAGGGCTTTTTCGAGATCGCCCCGGGCCGGCTCAGCATCGCCGGCGAGCTATCGCGGCCGGCGACGAGCGATCCCTGGCTCCTGAGCCAGTTGATCCATGAGCTCGTCAGCTTCTACCAGATCCGCCCGCACAGCCTGCATCTGTCGTTCCAATTGCGCAAGAGCCAGATCGGCCGCCAGAAGACCCTGCCCCTGGGCTTCGTCAAGTGTCTGCTGGCCATGGGCGGCGGCTTGGAGCCCGGACCGCAGGGACTGTGGCTCTCGCGCCTGGGTCGCGGCGAGATCATGCAGAAGACCTACGGCGAGGAGTTCATCTTCGCCCGGACCAGCCGGCGCAACTGGTATCTGGGCGGCGACGAGATCGCCGACCGGCCGCCGAAGCAGGCCACCACGCATATTCAGCAGTACAAGTTCATTCGCCTGGACAAGCAGATGCCCTACGAGCCGCTGATCGTGTGCCTCAAGGGTCTGCAGTTGGCCTACAACCCCGGCGATTACCTGACCGCCGACCAGATGCAGCGAAATCCCCGGCTGCGCCACCGCTACCAGGGCCTGAAGGCCTGGGCCAACCGTCCCACCCCGCTGGGCGAGCGGACGATCCGCCGCTTCCTGGACACGGTCCGCCACGGCCTGCTCAACGAGCGGCATTACCGCCCGGCCCACCCCCTGCATTACATCGAATGGGCCCTCAACGCCATCGACACCCAGTTGCAGGCCTTCAATCAGCAGGTGAGGTAGGGTCTCCACTGACCCTTGCCCACCCCGGAAGGGTGGAATAGTGGAACATGGGAACGTCTGAACCCCCGACCCCGCCGCCTGGAGGTGCCCATGAGTAGGTGAAAGCCGCAAGATGGGGGCCCCCGCCCAAAGATGCTCACCTCTGTCCAAAGATGCTCACCTTTTCCCAAAGATACTCACGTTTATCCAAAGATGCTCACCGGAGTGTGTTGAGCATGTTTGGTGTCGTTGCCGCTCCGGGGGCGTCGTCGCATCGTAGAACTACGGTCCGGCCCCGGCATTTTCCCATATTCCCATGGCACAAATGGAAATTCCTCGCCCCGAGCATGGCGGGCGACGCGACTCCGGCCGAGGGGTCCCCATGCGACGACGGGCGTGTTTGTAGTGACGCCGCGAGGCATTTCTTCGTAGGTCGGGTGTCCCCGCCCGACTTTCGGCGAGCGGCGACGGGTCTCCCAAGCGCGATTCATCGCGTTTGGGAACCCACGCTCGCCCTACGCGGAGATGTTCCGGACGCGCCCCACCACAACTCGGCCGGAACCGAACCAGGCCCCCAAAACCGCATTTTCACGCGAAAAACTCAGTCCGCCAAAGGCCCCACGGGGCCGGCGTTTTTAGGCAAGAAATTCAGACCGCCAAATCATAGACATGGCGCTCTGATGCCGGTATCCCGGCTGGCGTCCCTGAAAATGCGGTTTTGGGCCATTACCTGCGGGTATTTGGCGGTCTGATTGGCGGTCTGAACTGGCGCCCCCAAAAACGCGGCTTTGCAGCCCGGGGCCCAAGACGGCACCAAACACCCGCCGTGGCGAGGGCGCGAGCGCCCTTGGTCCGAACAGGTCTTCGGCGACATTCGAAACCGACAGGCGCCTACTGACTACCGGCAACGGCCCTCCAACCGCGAAATACGCGAACCACGCGAACAAAACATGTAGCCGGTAGGGTGGGCTCCGCCCACCGCCTTGCCCCAGCCGTCCCCGGCACAGGAAACCGCGGTCCCCGCGCCAAGCCCACGAAGAACGCCAAGGGAGGACGAAAACCGGGCCGTAGGCCGCAACTGGGAACTGTGAACTGTCAACTGCGAACTGCTTTTCAGCCACAGAGGACACTGAGGGCACAGAGCAGACGGAGGACGGAGGACGGCTAGTCGAACCTTCTTCGCCGCAAAGAGACGCGCCGAGGCCTGTCGCCGCTACCACGAGGCTACTCGCGCAGAGACGCCAAGACGCAGAGAGCAGAACCCGTAGGGTGTGGCTTGCCTCACCGAAGTCCTGAGGGCCGGGAACCCTTTTTCGCCGCAAAAGACGCAAGAGACGCAGAAATGTGGCCCAGCCGCCGTGGCGAGGGCGTCTCGCCCTTGGTCAAAACAGCTCTTCGGCGACATCCGGAACCGACAACCGCCTTCTCAACCGCGAACCACGCGAAAGAACAACCTGCAAGCGACGAGCGACGCGGACCGGCGGACGACTTCCAACCATTGAAGCTTATTTTCAGGCCGGACCCCGCGAACCGCCGGAAGGAGCAGGAGAATTAAGTATGGTGTCCCCGGAACTCCACGGAACTCCTGTTCCCGGAACTCCCCCCGTGGGCTCACTCCCCGCCTTCCTTTAATCGCTTCTCTACCCGCAGCCGCTTCGAGTGTATTTGTGATCAGCTTTGGGAATCTCCTCTTTTTCTTTCTGCATACCTGTCTGTGCTTAAACTGCCGGCAGTAATAGACTTATGATTATCCTCGCGGCCAATGGCCTACACAAACCCCTAACTATCACACACCTTCTATTGAACGTAATGATATAATCGGTAATATAGGATTCACAGAAGCATTGCAAACTGGAAGAGAAAATAAAGGGCTTGAGGAGCAGTGAAATGCAGAATTATCCATGGTTAACATTGGCGGAAGCGGCCTGCTATCTGCGGACCAGCGAGGCAGTCGTGCGCGCCAAAGTGGCGAGCGGAGAACTCCCGTACAGCAACTTTGATGGCCAGCCGCTCTTTCACAGGTCGCAGCTTGATGACTATCTGTTCGGCCTACAGGGCAACACAGAGGGAACAAGGGTTCGTGGCCTCAATCCGCCGGAGGCCAGTGGGGGCGATGGGGTCACCCCTATGCCTGACGCCAGGGAACCCGCCCCGCCAGAGGGAGATTTCATGGCAGCGGCCTGCCGACTCTGGGATGAGGGGCATGTATTCACGGTGAAGGCGGGCGTAACCGGGGCAAGCTGCCAGTTTCTCGGTGAGCCCCGCCTGTGGGTCTTTCCCGACAAGTTTCAGATTCCCGCCGAGGGGAAGGGGAACGACCTGTACTCCGAGCTACGGAAGCTTCTTACAGATTACTTCCCGCACATCACCAGCAAGGCCACCGTGCATATCGCATCACGTTCTTTCTCTTGGAGGAAGTACGTGGACTTCGTGAGCCGCGTGAAGGAACTTTGCCGCAGTACACCGAAGCATACTGAGGAGACGGAGGACACCTCGGTCTACCAGCAACTCATCCAGTGGTGGGAGGAACTGCCCGCGTTCACTATCGGGCCGGGTACGCGAGGGTGCAGCGCGCGATATGGGAGAAATCCCCGAGTGTGGTTCTATCCGTGTTATATCCAGATTCCCTCTAAAGGGCAAGGGAATTACTCCTTCGACAGCATAAAGGCGATCAAGGACCGCATCTTCCCCAATGCCTGCACGCGAACGAGAGTAGACTTCGCTGACCCAGGTGTGGACTTGGACACGCTGCACGCCTTTGTGCTGGAGGTTAAGCAATTCTGCCGTGAGAACGGGTCACAATCAGAAATGGGAGACATAAGCATGACAGATCAAGAGAAATGGAAACTGGTACAACGCATACCCCTTATAGTTCCGTACGAAGTGTCCCTGGACAAGCTACGGAAGGTGGGAGAGAAACACGAGCATTTGGCGCAGGCAATTGATACTAATTGGCTGCGTGAAGGTGACGCCGTCGCCGCCAGGAGCAAATGCTGGTTCTTCTGTTGGGCCACAACTGCCATTAACAGTCAGGAAGTCGCTGATGACTGCAAATTCGTATGGAATCAGATCTTTCCACCTGAATATGACTACCGCTGGTTTGAAGCCAATATAGGCTATAAATTCGCCCAGAAATATCGGTATGAGGGATTTCGTGAAATCGTGCTGTGAGGGTAGTGCCGACCGAGGCGGGATTGGCCGATCAGAAAGAGTGCGAAAGACAATCAAGGACCGGTAGCGACAATCCCTGTATCTGAGCCGGTAGATGTCGGGCAACGCAGGATGGGAATGGAGAGTATGAACAGCAACGGCAGTTTCGCAGGCGAAACAGGCCACAGTGCATGCGCTGTGCAGAGCTATCACAACGTATTCTGTAAAGGAGGTCATTATGAGCAAGCCGAACCGCAAGTCTTTCCCTGAATTGACTGAGAAACAGCAAATTGCGTCAATCGCAGGGAGTGAATCAGGACAGAAGAGAAAGAGGGAAGTCTATCGAAAGATGAAACAACAGCGAAGGCAGGGCAACGCCGGGTAAGCGGTAGCACCATCCAAGCGGTCCCATTCTGCTATGGCGCAGATGACCCTCTTGCCGCCCACAACAGTCACGGTCCGGGCACCGCCCTGCCCGGGGGGAAACGGGGTCACATCTTGAATTACGATTCTGCTGAAAAAGTCCCATTCTGACCCTTTCCACCCGCATTTTCGGCCCCGAAAACGCGGGTGGTTTGGCCGTCTGAGGGGGTTTTTCAGCGGAATCGAATTACAAATTATTCGGGGGCAAACGGCAAAGGTCGGGGGGGGCGGGGGTCGGCCCCTATTCGCACCAGCAAAGCTGGGCGCGGGGGAATCGCTGAGTCAGCAGCGTGAAACCTTTAGTGAAATCTGGTGGGTGCAACTCCCACGCCGCAACGGTTGGCCACCAGCGGCAAGCGAGTCTTGCGTCGTCATCGATGACGGTGGTACGAAGCGTAGACAGCGATTTCGGAGGCTCGGAGCGTCGATCCCGAAAGAGACACATCGTGGGGGTCCTTCCTAGCCTGGATTCCCACGCACCGCGTGTGAGTTAACTTCGAGAGGGGGCAACCCATTGCGGATGCCTTGTTCTGCCGAACTTCTTCGGCGAAGGCGTTATGGTATATGGTACACCTATAAACATATTGCCAATATGTCACACACATGACAGCGTGTACCGGCGTTTACTGAACCGCAGGCTGTCAAGTCATTCGAGGGCTTAAAGCAAGTACTTCTTGGAATGCGTCTGATTTTCCGTGTTCCTCCGGTTGACTCTCCGGCTGCAGTGTCATACCGTGGAAATATGTTTATCAGTGCAGCGTAATAGATAACCCACACGGAGCCCGCTCCTTCATGGAACCGGCGAATACCATCGCCGTCTGGGTCCGTGGTGTTAACTCAAAAAGCTAACGTGGGAATCCAGGCTAGTACCGTCGAAAGCAGGGAAATCGGACCCGACTGAAAGCCTGCGAGTAGGGAAGGGAGGTCCCATGTCACGGGAGCGCGGACGGGAAACACCGCTGGCGCCAGACGGCGGACAACGGTGTCCACGGGACGTCCACGCGGGACCGACAAAGCCGAGTCCGGCGTCCTGTACCGGAACTCGCGGAAGCGTGTGATATGAGGAACCGTATGCGGGAAATCCGCTCGTACGGATCTGTGGGGACGTCAGGCATCACGTGACGCCTGACGCTACCCGGAAATGAGCTTTAGCGGTTGGAAGGCGTCGCTCGCGCCTCGGAAGTCGTCGCCCGGGCCCGTCGCTCCGCGTGGTTGGAAGCATACGATTGCCGCTTCCTGCCTCCGCAGGAATGACAATACCGCGCTCGCAAGGACATGATTGCCGCGTCGCTGCGCTCCGCGCAATGACAGGTGGCCATCCGCCCCGATCGGCGTTCCTCTGCGTTCATCGGCGGTTTGAAGTCGTCGCTCGGAGGTTGTCCGGAATCGGTGTCAATCCGTGAAATCCGTGTCGGGAAGAGAAGTCCCCAAGTTGGAAGTGTCCCGTGTGAAGTTGGAAATCGGCGGAAATCGGAAGATTGCCGCGCCGGGCTCGCAATGACATGATCTGCGGTTGGAAGCCGTCGCTCGGCCCTCGTCGATTGTCTCTCGAAAGTCGTGTTTCGCGTGGTTCGCGTATTTCGCGGTTCAGAAGCAGTTCCCAGTTGTCAGTTCGCGGTTGGCAGTTGGAAATCCGTGTAAATCCGTGTCGGAGTTGCCTTTCTCCGTACGACAAAGCCGTCACACCTTGTTTTCTTGACAAGCGTTCCGACGAGACGGGCAGTAAGTCTGCCAGCGTGAAAGGCTTAGGGAAACCGCAGATTGCGCAGATTTGCGCAGATTCAGGAAGAGAAGCAGAAGGGAGAAAGCAAGAAGGCCCAATTCGGTCCCTTGTCTCTTCTATTGGCTTCTCCTTGAAAAGCTGCGAAATCTGCGGTTTCTTAGGATTTGGTTGCGGCCGAAGGCCGCGCTGGGGCCTCGGTGCCCTCTGTGGCTGATAGACGGTTCCCAGTTGGCAGTTCTCAGTTCCCAGTTTGGCCTGCGGGGCCGGGGGCCTCAGCCGGGGGCGACTGAGCTACGTGGCTTTCAGTTCCCAGTTGTCAGTCCGCGGTTCGCAGTTGGTGGGAGAATTAAAGGTGTCAGGTCCATTTTCCGACAGCGATTGGGCGAACGAGCTTGCGGCGACGTGGATCAGGGTCCAAAGTTGCGCTGGACTGGCGATCGCCAGCGAGGCAAGACAAGGAGCCTATGGAACAAACATGCGATCGAGGATCAGATCGGCCGTAATGAAGATGACAAGCTCTGGCGCGGGGCCTCCCTGGTTGCTCCGTTGGGGCTGAGACTCCAGCAGATTTGTCAAGATGAGCGTACCTCCATTCTGCAGTGTGACCGTACGTACAGGCATACGGCGCATCATGACTCGCGCGCCTCGCTGACGGGCTCCCTTGACGGCATCGACTTCAATGGCTATGTCAACCGCAATATTGTTGTTGTCGTCAACGCAAGGGGTGATTGAGAGGACAGTCGCAGACAGGGTCTCTTGAGGGATGGTTTCGTGGAACATCGCACGTCGGCGAGCAAGCTCCCGAGCGTGCTGCTCGGTCATATTCGACCATTCCCGCTGTCCCAAGCGGGCCTGGATCTGCCGGCCATCCGCTGCCACCCCTTGGGAATGGTATGGCAGACACGCCCGGTCCTTCGCCGAGGCGGCGTTCAGCGCCCTCAGCAGGGACGCCGTGGCGGGACGGTCCGGCGCGCAGTCGATCCGGACACTCGATTCAGCCGTCGAGCGTGGGAAGGCAGACGTTCGTCTTGTTGGCCCTTCCCCATCCACGCGCAGATTCTGCAACGCATCTTGCTCCATCAGAACCAGATGCATATCCAGGAATACTTGCTGCCGGCGCGGAACATCGATCTGCTTGAGGCTCGCTACGATTCGCTCTGCCAGCGGTGAGGGGGCGCTGATTGTCAAGACCCGGCCCCGGTCGTTGGGGTCCAGATACTCGGCGGATTCCACGTGCACATAGGGGACGCAGGCCGGGCTCAGATGGGCCTTGGCCTGCACCGCGGACATCTGGCTCAGCCGGACGCGATGGGTCTCGTTCACGTCGTCGACCGCCTGGGCGGCAATGCTGCGGTCACCCACCAGATAGTAATGCGGCGTCTTCTTGACGATGAAGGGCTTGCCTGCCAGGACCATTTCGAGTGCCGTGTCCAGGGATACCTCCGTGCACCGGACATTGACCATCTCCGTTCTGGCGACATCGGGACCTGGAATGATGGGCACGCCGGCAGCGACGGAGAGGTCCTGCAACGCTTGACCCAATTCGTATCCCTGGAAATCGAAGGACAGCGGGCGACGAGACACGAGAAACGTGTCGTTCCCCGTCATCTCGAACGTATACGGTGTCGTCTTCAGGACTTGACGCAGGGCAGCTTCCACGGGGATCTTCACCAATTCCGTCGTGACGTGCGTGAATTTCGCCATGGCGTCGGTGGTGATCTTCACACCCCCGCGTTCGGCGATCTCCGCGAGGACCTCGTGCAGGCCCGTCTCGGTGAACGTGGCCGTGATCTTGGGCGGGACGCGGACCGCAGTGGCAGCGGGCGATGCTTCGGCGTGCATCGCCGCGTTGTCGCTGACCAGATGCGCGGTCACGAAGATAGCCGTCTCTCGGCCGGACTTGTCGCCTGGGCCGACGGGGTTCTCGCGCATCCCGGCGATGGCGACGGTGCCGCCGTCTTTGATCGTGAGGGTATTCCGGGCCGTGCGTCGCGTCAGGATCGGCAGATCGTGGCCGGCGGTCGCCGGTGGCGTATTCACTCGCTCGCTGATTTCGAGGGCGATCTGGACCGTGATGTCGCCGCTGGGGCCGATGTACGGCGTGATCGCGAGGATGGTCCCGGAATCGGCTTTCTGGGATCTGGTCTGCGGCAGGGCGGAGGGCTCAGCCGCGGGGACGGTCACCGTCAACCATTCTTCCGTGATGGTTTTGAGCCGGGACGGCCGGCCGTCCTGGGCCAGGATCCGCTGGCTCGAGATCTCCGCTTGGCGATTCTCCCGCAGCAAGTCCAACGTCATCAGCAGCGACTCGGTGAAGGTCCGATCGGCGGTGTAGCCGATTTGCACGCCCCAGGGCCAGCCGGCACTCCCCGGGCCTGGGACGTCACGGGCGGCAGGGTCTGGGAATGTGCCGGTCGCGATTCTGGGCCAACCCCACTCGACGCCCAGATTCAAGAGATCGCTACGGTCCAGGGTGACCGTGCGTACGTCCAGCAGGACCTGGCGCCGACGCTTGTCAGGCGATTCGGGACTCCCGGCTGTATTCGCATGAGCTGGTGCGGACAGGTTGATTTGCGGTCTGACCATGATGTACACAGACCGTCCGTCTGCCTCCTGGCCGCCCGGAGCGGCGGTCGGCGTCACGGCGGCCCAGACGAGGTACCGGTCGTTCCACGCCGTCACGCTGGTTTCGGCGCTCGTCCGCAAGATGGTCGGCTGGTTGAAGTCGCGACCGGGCACCAGGTCGCTGACCTCTGCCATCATCTCCAGGCTTACCCGACCGGCGTCGAGCACGCGGGCGGTGGTATTCACGGCCGTGCCGTACTCGATTCGCTCGATTGGGCCGGAGGGCTCGGACGAGGGCAGGAAGCGTTCAGCCATGATGATTCGCACCTGGGCCGGTTGGCCGTCGGCCGCCAGTACGTTCGGCTGGGAGGTCACCTCCAGGAAGCCTCGGGACTGAAGCACAGCGATCAGCGCGTCAGCCGCCGGCGCCGGAAGCGGTTGGGGCGCGATATACGTCTGGAGAATCTCGCCCAAGGTCAGGTCGCGTTGTTGACCCGGCTGCAGGAGCTCGCGGGCGAGCCGTGACTCGGCTCCCAAAGCGCTCGCCAGCAGGAGCACCGTCTCGCGGTCCGGCCGCAAATCGTCGCGCACCTTAGCAATTTCGAAG
>VGYL01000111.1 GCA_016872975.1 Planctomycetota bacterium | reverse complement strand
TACCTGTTTACCGTCCATGACTTATTCTCCTTTCCAAAAAGGTTCATAAGTCACTGTAAACAAAGGAGTAACAGGGCGCCAGAAAAAAATCTCACACACTTGCAGTACTCGGTAATCGAGACCCCCTGGACCAGTTCCATGACAAAGTAGGGCCTTCCGGTCTCCGTAGAACCCGCATCGAGGACCTTGGCGATACTGGGATGGTCCATCAGGGCCAGGGCCTGCCGCTCGGCCTCGAAGCGGGCGATGACGGAGCGGGTGTCCATGCCCAGTTTGATGATCTTGAGGGCCACTTTGCGGCGGATGGGGTGCTCCTGCTCGGCCATGTAGACCACCGCCATGCCGCCTTCGCCGATCTTCTCCAGGAGCTTGTACCGGCCGATGACCGTGCCGGGACCCTCCATCAGCGTGGAAGGACTGCCTTGGGGATCGCATTCGAGCACCGGGTCGTCGAGCAGGGACTGCGACTCGTGGGCCTGCAACAACGACTCCACGCTGGCTTGCAGCCTGGCGTCGGTTCCGCAGGCCGTGACCACGTACGCACGGCGCTCGGCAGGGTCTTCGTACTGCAGGGCGGCCTCGAAAATTGTCTCTTCCTTATGATCCATAAACGAACCACTCCGATGTTCCACTGACAATGCGAGAAGGAGGTCTGCGTTGGCTCACGAATTTCTGGAAGAGCCGAAAAAAAGTCCACGATCCGCTCAAAGGCCAAAGCCTCTGCCGGGTGGCATCGCCAAGGCCGGCCGCCGGCCTTGACGATGGTCGTGCGGATTCGCGTGGAACCATCGTCAAGGGCAGAGCCGGACATTCAGCTTTTTCCTCCGGCCCGTCGGCCGAAGGGGGCGGCGTCGGGCGAAGAAGTAGAATGTCCCTTCTTTCCTTCGTGGCATCGGCATCCTGCCGATGATTCATGGGCGTTCGCGCCCATGCTACTCACGGGCGGGACGCCCGTGTTACTCATGGGCAAGATGCCCATGCTACTCACGGGCAGGACGCCCATGTTACTCATGGGCGGGACGCCCATGCTACGGGCGCATTTCGCGGATGAGCCAGGCGCGGGCGTAGGTCCACAGGCGCTTGGCGGTCGCCGGTGAGATGCCCAGGCCGGCCGCGGTCTGCTCGATGGTCAGGCCGGCAAAGTAACGAAGCTTGACCACCTCGGCCTTGGTGCTGTCCACCTGGGCCAAGCGCTGGAGCGCCTCATCCAGCGACAGAAGACTCTCGGGGTCCGGGCCCGTTGGGCCGGCGGATTCGACGTTCTCCAGCTCGACCCGTTTCTGCCCGCCGCCGTGTTTGCCGCTGCGCTTGTGGCGGGCGTTCTCGACGAGGATCCGGCGCATGGCTTCCGCCGCCGCCGAAAAGAAGTGGCCCCGGCTCTGCCAGCTTTGCGGCGTGTCTCCCACCAGGCGGAGATAGGCCTCGTGCACCAGCGCGGTCGCCTGGAGCGTCTGGCCCGGCGGCTCGCGGGACAGTCGCTGCGCCGCCAGCAGGCGGAGTTCCTCATAGACCAGGGGCAAGAGCTCGTCCGTAGCCCGGGTTTCGCCGTGCTCGATGGCGTTCAAGATGCGCGTCACGTCACTCATGCCGGTTCCCCACCGTTTCGGATCACCCACAGCCCTATTGTCCCGCAAACGGAGAAAGATTTCAAGCCTGGGCCACCCCAAGCTGAGGAGCGAAACGGTCAGTGCGATGCCGCGAAGCCCGTAGGGTGTGCCGTGGACACCATCCTTGTGCCTGCCGATGGAAGCTGGCCATCCTCCGCTGGACCAGGCTGGTCAGGGCGATGGTATGGGCGACAGGTGGGGTTGCGGCGACGCGAAGGGAGAGGGCTGCGGGTCGACGGCTGTCGCGGCTTTCGTCAGGTCGTTGCCGGCGAACAGGCCGGCGTCGGTCACGCCGCGATGTTTCAGGAAGGTCGTCGTGCCCTCGGCTGCCTGCGAGTTGCGGACGAGGACGCCGCGGACCGTATCGAGCAGGATTGCCGCCTGTCCTTCCACTGAACCGGGTTGACGGCCGGTGAAATTGTCGATCACCACGCGGTCTGTCCCCTCGCACCAGAGGGCGTGGAGATAGTATTCCGGCATGTCGGCGTCCCAGTGGACCTCGACCCCCTTCAACGTCAGGCCGTGGGCGCCGTGGCAGAAGATCCCGGCCAGGTCGTGGCGGAAGATCGCCCATTGCGGATCGAAGGCGGGCCGCAGGTCGAGGTTGCCGCCGTAGGAGGCCGCCAGAGGGCTCTTACGCAGATGCAGGCGGATGCCGTTGAAGGTGATATCCTCGATCCGGCCCGGCTCGTGGGACCACAGGACAATGCCGCTTTCGCTCTCGGCCAGGATGTTCGTGAAGACGACATTGCGAATCCGGCCCAGGGTCGTATTCGACTTGCGCTCCGGCAGCACGGACAGGTGGATCGGCTCGCCTTTGCCCCACCAGTGGCCGGTGTGCAGGCGGGTCCGGATGACGATGTTGTTGAACAGGATGTTCTCGAGGGACCCTTCCTGGCGGACGAACAGGCCCAGGCCGCGATTGGAGTTGTGGATCACCAGGTTCTGAAAGACGCAGTTGCGGACCGGGTTGGGCCCGTAGCCGACGCGCACGCCGGCCGAGCGCGACGAGAGCGTGCAGTTGCTCACCGTGACGTTCTCGCACACGCCGCCGGAGCGGCTCTCGACGCTGGTGATGCAGATCGCATCGTCGCCGCAGACGAGGTCGCAGTTGCTGATGTGCACGCTGCGGCAGGTGGTGCAATGGATGCCGTCATTGTTGGGGATAAGGGGATTGTTCAGGATCTTCAGGCCGGTCACATCCACGCGCTCGCAATCGGCCAGGTGGATCGTCCAGATGGGGGCATCCATGAGCGTCACATCGCGAATCTGCACATCCCGGCAACTGTAGAATGCCAGCAGCCGGTTCGGCCGGGGCCGGAACGTCACTGGCCCATCGGCGGTCCCGAATTGGGGCGACAGGAACTGGTCGCCTTGGCGCGTGAACTTGGGGTCGAAGTCGCCCGGGTTGGTCCGCACCTGGTCCAGGTGCATGAACGAGGTGCCGCGCCCATCGACCGTGCCCCGCCCGCAGATCGTGACATTCACGGCCTCCCGGGCCCAGAGCAATGGCCGGGCTCGTCCGCCCACGCGATGGTCCTCGATCGCCTCGCTGGCCCGGATGATCGCCCCGGCCTCCAGTTGGAGGGTGACATGGCTCTGAAGCTGGATGGGTCCGGTGCGATAGACGCCCGCCGGGACCAGGATCGTCCCGCCTTTCTGCTCCACGCACGCGGCAATCGCCTTCTGCAGGGCCGCGGTATTCAACGTCGTCCCATCGGCGACTGCACCGTGATCGAGGACGTTGATGAATCCCGGCGCGCCCGCCGCCCGCCGCCCGCCGAACAGCCCCAGGCAGATCATGCCAAAGATTGTTATCGAAAGAAAACGACACCTGATGCCTTCCGTCATGATTGGGCCCTTCCCATATCGTCTCAGAACGTGTATGAGAACCCAGCTCCGTAATGGGTGGCAGCGGCAAGCGGAGTCTTCGGAGCTTGCCGATGGTTTCGTCCCTCCGCCATCGGCAAGGCCTGCGCAAAGCCTACGGCCTTGCCGCTGCCACCCGTCGCTGGCACCAAGTGCCCCGGGCAAGATGCTTGTGCCGCTTTTCATACACGTTCTCAGACTGTTGCCCCGCCGGACGGTGTGCACAGCACACCCCGCAAATCGTCAATCATCAACAAACGATAATCGATTCTTACAGCCTCCAGCCGTCCCGGTAGGGCTCCTGGAGGTAGCGGTTGGCTTCTTCGTCGTTGGTGAATCTCATGTTGGGGCCGTCCCAGGCGAGCTTCTTGCCCCGGCGGATGGCGATGTTGCCGAGCAGGACGACCTCGGCCAGCAGGCCCCCGATGTCGAAGTGACAACTGGCGGGCTCGCCGCCGTGACAGGCGCGGACCCACTCGCCGGTGGCGATGTTCTTGAAGCTCGAGCGGGGCAGGGTCTTGGGCGGAAGCTTGTAGCTCTGCATCTTCGACTGGGGGATGATCCGGCCGCTGTTGGTGTCGCCCAGGATCTTGCCCTTGGTGCCGACGTAGAGATTGCCTTCGCTCGGCCAGGGGCGGCTGTCCTCCAGTTCGCTCGGTCGCGGCGGCTGGATGCCGCCATCGTACCAGTGCACGTGGACCGGCGGCATGCCCTCCCGGGCCGGGAACTCCCAGACGACTGTCGAGGCCAGGGGTGTCGCTTCCGGCATCGACTTGGTCGAACTGGCCCAGACGCTGGTCGGATGCCCGAGCTTCAACGCGCGGAACAGCGTGTTGAGGTGGTGGCAGCCCATGTCGCCGAGGGCGCCGGTCCCGAAGTCCCACCAGCCGCGGAAGTTCCACGGGTGGTAGATGGCATCGAACGGGTAGTTGTACTTGGCCTGCTTCATGACGAGGTGGTCCTTGCCCCACTTGTCTCGGAAGGGCCGCAGGGGGGCGGGCCCGAGCCAGAGGTCCCAGTCGAAGTGGGCGGGGATGGGGTCGGAGCCTTCCGGCCGGGCCATGCCCTGGGGCCACATCGGCCGGTTCGACCAGCAGTGCACCTCGCGGAGCTCGCCGATGGCGCCGTCCTGGATCATCTCGCACAGGGTGGCGGCGCTGTCGCTGGTGGAGGAGGAGGCGGTGACTTGGGTGGCCACGCCTGCCTCTTGGGCGGCCGCACAGACCGCCCGGGCCTCGTGGATCGTCCGCGTCAGCGGCTTGACGCAGAGCACGTGCTTGCCCCGCCGCAGCGCCTCCATCACGATCACGGCGTGCGTATGGTCCGGCGTCGCCACCAGGACCGCGTCGATGTTCTGGTCCTCCTTGTCGAGCATCTCGCGGTAGTCGCGGTACCGCTTGGCCTCGGGGTATTCCTCGAAGACCGGCCTGGCGTACCGGTGGTCCACGTCGCACAGGAAGGCGATCCGCGTCCCTTCCTCCGCGGCGCAGCCCTGCAGGAACGGCCGCCCCACGCCGCCGATGCCGACGCCGGCAATGTTGAGCCTGCCGCTGGGGGCCGCTTGCGCCCCACCGGCCAGCACATGGCCGGGCACGATGGTGAATGCCGCCGCGGCGGCGGCGGTCCGGTGCAGGAACTGCCGGCGGGAAGTGGTTGCTGCGGAGTCGCGCTCTGTGTGTGTGTCGGTCATAACCCCATCCTTTCAAAGCTTGCCGGTGTCCAGAGTACGCAATTTCCGTCCCTTGCTCAAGGAGAAACTCCGCTGCCGCTCTCGGGGGGTGCATGACCGTTCTTGCACGCCTCCGGGGCAACGGATCTTCGGTCCCGGCAGGGTAAAGGAAAAGGGGACATTCTACTTTTCCCCTTCCGGGAGGGAAAAGTAGAATGTCCCCTTTTCCGGCGACGGTCGGGGCCGGGCCGGGACACCCGCGCAGGAACGGTCATGCACCCCTCTCGGGGCAGCGGCACGGGGTGGATACGGTCTCTCATAGCATGGGCGTCGTCTTGAGAAACTGCCGGATTTATTGGAGATGCATTTTGATCGTCTTGGCATTGAGCCGGGCTCTCGTTATACTGGAGGCCGTGAACATAATCGTCCTCAGCAGTTTCCAGGGTAGACGATAGCGTCTTGGGGGTTCATCAAGGATGAGCGGCCGTGGTGGGGATAGTCTCCAAGCCGGATACAGATCAGAAGCTGCGAATCCTCAGCGATGACGCCAGGTACGACTTGGCCTGCGCCTGCGGGACCAACGCGGACGACACCCGGCGGCGGGGCGGGGACGGACGCTGGATCTACCCGGTCACCCTGCCCAACGGCGGCAAGAGCGTCCTGTTCAAGACGCTGATCTCCAACGTCTGCACGAACGACTGCAAGTATTGTCCGCTGCGCCAGGATCAGGACCTCCGGCGGTGCAGTCTCAGGCCCGAGGAGACGGCCGCGACGTTCCTGGACTATTTCAACCGGCGGAAGGTCTTCGGCCTGTTTCTGACGTCGGGCGTGATCGGCTCGCCCGACGCGACGATGGAGCGGCTCAATGCGACCGCCCGGCTGCTGCGGACGCGGCACGGGTTCAAAGGGTACATTCATCTGAAGGTGATTCCCGGCGCCAGCCCCGCGGCGGTCGAGGACGCCGTCTCGCTCGCCAGCGCCGTTTCGCTCAACATCGAGACACCGGGCGCGGAGAACCTCCGCAAGCTCTCCACCCGCAAGGACTACCTGCGGGACATCATCGACCCCATCAAGCAGATCAGCCAACTGACGGCGCGGGGAAGCCGGTTCCACAAGGTCAAGCAGACCACGCAGTTCATCGTCGGACCGGCCGGCGAATCTGATAGCGAGATTGTGAAATACATGTGGGGCCTCTACGACCGGCTCCACCTGCATCGGATCTACTTCAGTGCCTACCAAAAGGGCCTGGGCGACGCCTCCCTGCCGGCGGAACAGCCGGATGCAGGTGGCGCGGGCGTCGCGCCCGTGAATCGCGGGCGGGACGCCCGCACGACGCAAGGGCAGGATGCCCTCGCCACGCCGTTCCTGCGGGAGCATCGGCTCTACCAGGTGGACTTCCTCATGCGCAAGTACGGCTTCCGGGATACCGACATCGTTTACGACGAGCGGGGCAATTTATCGTTGGCAGCGGACCCGAAAGAGGTCTGGGCGGCGAACCATCCGGAGTTCTTTCCGGTAGATGTCAACAGAGGAACCCGGATGGAGCTTTTGCGGGTGCCCGGCCTGGGGCCGGTGACGGTCAATCGGCTGTTGCAGTTGCGCCGGACGCAGCGCCTCGGCTCCCTGGACGAGATCGGAAAAGTGGGTGTCCTGCTGCGAAAGGCACAGTCGTATCTGGCCTTTTGAATATTTTCGTTGCCAAGGGACCGCCGCGTTCTATAATTCGCAGGCTGGATTCGGGCTCGTAGGTATTTCGACCGCTGTGGCGCGGGCATCTTGTCCGTGCTGCGGCAGGAGGGCTACAGGGGTCCGCCCGAGGCAGGGTAGCCGGAACGACAACTCGAGGTAGATTTTCGGGAGGTGAAAATGCTGAACCTGGTTCCCACACGGGTCTTTTTGACCAAGGGTGTCGGTCGGCACAAGTATCAGCTCAAGTCGTTTGAGGAGGCGTTGCGCAAGGCCGGCGTGGCCCAGCAGAACCTGGTGCAGGTCTCGTCGATTCTGCCGCCGCGCTGCAAGATCATCAGCCGCGAGAAGGGTCTGGAGCTGTTGATCCCGGGCGGTATCTGTCACTGCGTCATGGCGCGGGCCGACACCGACGAGCACGGCCGGCTGGTGGCCTCGTCGGTGGGCATCGCGGTGCCGAAGGATGAGAGCAAGTGGGGCTACCTCAGCGAGGTGCACGGCCACGGCATGAACGAAAAGGAAGCGGCCGACCTGGCCGAAGACCTGGCCGCCGGGATGTTGGGGACCACCCTCGGTCTGGAAGTGGACCCGAACAAGGCGTGGTCCGAGAAAGAGCAGGTCTACAAGTCCAGCGGGCTGATCATTCGCACCTCCAATATCACCCAAACCGCGCGCGGCAAGAAGGACCTCTGGACCACCACTGTGGCCATTGCCATGTTCCTGTTCGACATGGAGCAGGACCTGCCGCCGAATCACGTGCGCCAATGAGTTGAGTATGGAGCCGACGACCAATTTCTACGGCCTGCCGCCGGAGCATTCGGGGGCGGCCGATTCCCGGATCGTGATCGTGCCCGTGCCCTACGACGGTACGAGCACCTGGATGAAGGGCGCGGACAAGGGCCCCGGCGCCATTCTGAACGCCTCGGGCACCGTGGAGCTCTACGATATCGAGACCGATTCGGAGGTCTACCGGCACGGCATCTACACCGACGAAGCGGTGACGGAGGACCGGTCGCCTGAGGCGATGGCCGAGGCCGTCCGGCGCTGTGTGCAAGGCCATCTGGCGAACAGCAAGTTTACGATCGTCGTAGGAGGAGAGCATTCGGTGAGCATCGGGGCGGTCCGGGCGCAGGTGGACCGGTATCCCGGCCTGAGCGTTCTGCAACTCGATGCGCATGCGGATTTGAGAGATGAATATGAGGGTTCCCGGTACAATCACGCCTGCGTCATGACCAGGGTTCGCGAGCTGTGCCCGATTGTCCAGGTAGGCATTCGGAGCATGGATATCGGCGAAAAGCCCGCCGTGGCCGAGGATCGGGTCTTTTTCGCCCACGAGATCCACGACCGGCTCGACTGGATCGATGCGGTCGTCGCGAAGCTGACCGAGCAGGTGTATGTCACGATCGATTTGGATGTGTTCGATCCGTCGATCATGTCGTCCACGGGGACGCCGGAGCCCGGGGGCTTGCGCTGGTACGATGTCCTGGCCCTCCTTCGGGCGGTGTGCCGCCACAAGACCGTGGTGGGCTTCGACGTGGTCGAATTGTGCCCGGTCGAGACGAACTGGGCCCCGGACTTCCTGGCGGCGAAGTTGATCTACAAGTTCCTGAGTTACAAGTACAGGTAAGCTTCAGCAAAAGGGATTATTGGAATCATGGAATGATGGAATAATGGAATAGTGGGTAGGGCGGAGCGCACGTCTTCCCCAGTATTCCAACATTCCAGTATTCCATTATTCTATAAGAGAGAGGCGAATATCATGGAGAAGCGAGACGTTTTGCGCGATCCGGTTGAGCACATCGACATCAAGGCCTTCGATGCCACCCCGATCATCGAGAGCATGACCCGGATGTCGTTCACCGCCCGGGACACCGCTCGGGCGGCGGAGATCCTCAACCGGATGCTGGCGGAAAAGGACTGCACGATCATCCTGTGCATCGCGGGCAGCACCTCTGCCGCCGGCTGCATGCACATCTACGTCGATATGGTCCGCCACAACATGGTAGATGCGATCGTCGCGACGGGCGCCACCGTTGTGGACATGGACTTTTTCGAGGCGCTGGGCTTCCGCCACTATCAAGGCAGCCCGCACGTGGACGATAAGAAACTTAGAGAATTGTATATCGACCGGATCTACGACACGTATATCGACGAGGAGCAGCTCCAGGCCTGCGACAACACGGTCAAGGAAATCGCCGATGGACTGGAGAAGCGGCCCTATTCGTCCCGGGAGTTCATCCAGGAGATGGGCAGGTATCTGACGACCCATGCCAAGAAGAAGGACTCGCTGGTTCTGGCGGCCTATGAGCACGAGGTGCCCATCTTCTGCCCGGCCTTCTCCGATTCCAGCGCCGGTTTCGGCCTCGTCAAGCACCAGGTCGAAAACCCGGACTCCCACGTGTCCATCGACTCGGTGAAGGACTTCCGCGAGCTGACGGAGATCAAGATCCAGTCGCCCGTGTCGGGTCTGTTCATGATCGGCGGCGGCGTGCCGAAAAATTTCGCGCAGGATACCGTGGTTTGTGCGGAGATTTTGGGACATTCGGTCGATATGCATAAATATGCGGTGCAGATCACGGTGGCCGATGCCCGCGACGGCGCCTGTTCCAGCTCGACGCTGAAGGAAGCCTCCTCCTGGGGCAAGGTGGACACCACGTACGAGCAGATGGTGTTCGCCGAGGCGACGGCGGTGCTGCCGTTGATCGCCAGCCATGCGTATCACCGGCGTCTGTGGCAGAACAGGCCCCGGCGGCGGTGGAGCAGGATCTTTGGACCGGCATTTGCAGGAGCGCACGGATGAGAGCAAGGATAGGCACAGCGGCCCGGAACGGTACGACGATTCTTCTCTTGGCCCTGTCGCCTATGCTTCTTGCGGCGGGCTGCCGGAATCGCGCTTTGGAGCAGACCCGGCAGGAGACCCGGGAGGCCAAGGCCACCATCAACAAGTTGAGCTACAACCTCACGGCGGCGCAGAACGAGATCGCCACGCTGCGGGCGGAATTGAAGGTGGTCCGGCAGACCCGCGATGAGCTCCAGAGACAATTGAGCCAACTGGCGCACGACCGGGACCAGGCCGCGACGTTTGCCCGGGAAGCCCAGGAAGCGATCAACCGTCTGACCGCCCAGGAAGGCACCCAGAACAGCATGACCGTCGCTCTCCAGAGGCAGAATGCCGAGATGAAGACCCTCATCGAAGAGCAGCAAAGGCTCATCGAGCAACTGCACAAGGGAGCGGCGGTCGAGCCGGTGGACCCGACGAAGCCGGCAGACCCCAATCAAACCCCGTGACGAGCCGCCGCCTTCTGCCCCGGACGACAGGACCCGCGCCGAGCTTCGCACGGCCCCCCGTTCTATGGTCCGCAGCCGTTCGGAGTTATGCCTTAGTGTTACCCGGTTTTGAACCTGGGCTACAAGACTTGATAGAGGTGGAAGGCAGGACTGTTCCGACCCGCGCAAACGCGGAACTCCAAACGGCTGCGGCGCCCAGCATGATGCACGGTAAACGCAAAGTCGTTTGCTGTATGGGTGGCAGCGTCAAGCGGAGTCTTCGGAGCTTGGCGATGGCGGATTGCCCGTGCGCAGGACCATCGCCAAGGCCTACCGGCCTTGACGCTGCCACCCGTCGCCCTACAAAAAGAGCGCATCCGCGCCGCCTCTTGGTAGGTTGAGCGTCCTCGCCCGACTTCTTTGGCGAGCGGGGACGCTCGCCCTACGAAGAGAGCGCATCCGCCCCTGCAGCGCACCCCCGGCGCCGAACATGGGATTGCCCTTGCCAAGGGCGTGGGCGGCGGTAACATGAGGGGGCGCGTGCCGTGCCAGGGGCTTCGAGGTCCGGCGTATTCTTGGGGCCCGGGGATATGGACCGCGGGACGAGTGCAGAGGCCCGGCGGACCTCCGGAGCCATGAGTAGGCCGATGGGAGTGAATCCATGCGGAAAGCCAAGTTGATCGCCGTCATTGTCGTTTCGCTTCTGACTCTCGTGATTCTGCTGCAGAATACCGAGCCGGTCCAGGCACGCATCCTCCTCACCACGGTCCAGATGTCGCGGGCGCTGCTGATGATGTTGATGTTCGTCCTGGGCTTCGTCGTGGGGATTCTGGTGCCGACGTACTTCCTGCGAAAAACCGACCACCGGGCAAAGCCGGAGCCGGGGTCGAGCCGATAAGCAGGCGAGCATCTTGCCGAAGAATGCCATGGCCGGAATCTGGGGAGATGGTACAATGCTCGCTCTTGGCAAAGATCGGTGGATAAATAGGTTGGGAAATGCATGACGGAAACAATCGCTCCCGTATCTTCTCAATCGCATCTGTTTGCGTGGGTCATTTTACCGCTGTTGATCTTCCTTTCGCGCATCGCGGATGTCTCGATCGGAACGGTCCGCGTGATTCTCGTCTCGCGCCGGCTCAAGTACCTGGCGCCTCTGGCCGGGTTCTTCGAGGTGCTGATCTGGATCCTGGTGATCGGCCAGATCATGCAGAATCTGTCCAGCCCGGTCTGCTACCTGGCCTACGCCGGGGGCTTTGCCGCGGGCAACTTCATCGGCATCCTGATCGCCGAGAAGCTCTCTCTGGGCATGGTCCTGGTGCGGATGATCTTCCCGAAAAAGGCCAACGGCCTGATCGACCGCCTGCGGGAGCGGCGCTACGGCGTGACCTGTATCGACGGCCAGGGGGCCACGGGTCCCGTGCAGGTGGTCTTCACGATCGTGCCGCGCCGCGAGGTGGAGGCGGTTGTCAATCTGGTCAGAGAATCCAATCCCGAGGCGTTCTACTCCGTGGAAGAGGTCGATTTCGTGGAACGCGGGGTGTTTCCCCTCCGCCGGCAATGGCACCACGCGCATTTCCTGGAGCTGCTCAGGCCATTCCGTAAGGGCAAATAGGCATCTGGCGGACGCCCATAAGGATAATGGAAGGCGGATCGTCGCCAATTTCTTCTTGCCAACGACCCGGATCGCCCGATAATCGGCGTGATCTATGAAAGCGGCCGACAAGACCAGTTTCAAGCTTCAGAGGCTGACCGAGCTTCTTACGGGCAAGGTCTACCTGCTGGTGGTGGTGCAGGACAGCCCCGATCCGGACAGCCTGGCGGCGGCGGTGGCCCTGCGGCGGCTGGCCAAGGGCCTGGCCAACCTGCAGTGTTCCATCGCCTGTGGCGGGACCGTCGGCCGGGGGGAGAACCGGGCCCTCGTCAACTACCTCAACCTGAATCTGCGGCCGATCCGCGAGATCGACTACAGCAAGTTCGACCTGATCGCGATGGTCGATACCCAGCCGGGCACGGGCAACAACTCGCTGCCCGAGACGATCCTGCCCCAGATCGTCATCGACCACCATCCGATCCGCCGGCAGACGCGGATGGTCCCGTTCACCGACGTTCGCAGCGGCTACGGCGCCACCTCGACGATCCTGATCGAGTACCTGATCGAGGCGGGGATCACGCCGGATACGCCCCTGGCGACCGCCTTGCTCTACGGGATTCGCTCGGACACCCAGGACCTCGGCCGGGAAGCGGCCCGGGCGGACGTCGAAGGCATCGAATTTCTCTATCCCTTCGCCAACAAGCGGATGCTCAGCATCATTCAGCGGGGCAAAGTGCCGCGCGTTTACTACCAGATGCTGGCGGACGCCCTGCGGAATGCCCGCGTCCAGGGCCGGGCGATCATCACGGAGCTGGGCGATATCGACAATCCCGACATGATCGCGGAGGTCGCGGACCTGCTGCTGCGCGAGGACGAGACCACCTGGACCATGTGCACCGGCTACTGGCGCGACAAGCTGCTGATCTCCATCCGGACCTC
>VGYL01000110.1 GCA_016872975.1 Planctomycetota bacterium | reverse complement strand
TAAGTGACGAGCAACTGGGACAACTACGCCTCAAACGTCACGAATTCCATGGCGAATGGAACTATACCCTGTCTCCACGGAAATAGAAATTGTTCAGGTTATTTTTGCGCGATCACTTAGGCGAATCGAGCTACGAAAGACACACGTTCGTAGTGCGGCCGTAAGGCAGTAGAAAACAGTCCGTCCTTCCGCTCTCGACAGGGAGACCGGAGGCAGGATGTACGCCGGAACGCCAGGCTGGACTCGGTGAGGCGGCTCTTCGGTAGGTTGGGCGTCCCGCCCGACGATAAGACAGTCCGTCCTTCCGCCCTCGAAAAGGAGGTGGAAGGCAGGACGTGTTGCGGAAAGCAAAGCTCCGGCGCAGGTTCTCTTCAAAGAGTGTCTTGAAGAGGCGGTTCAGGGGGGTGACGACGTGATTCTCTGACAAGTCGAGAGCTTTGCTTCGTGCGGACCCGGCGGTTCAATTCGGGAGTAAGATCTCCGGGAGGCCCTCACGTGCCCGGAAAGAAGTGTTCGGGGGAACCGGGCACAGGCGGAGGAGGACGGAAGCAGGAAAGCGAAGCTCGGAATAGGGTTTGGCTTGTTTCTCTCTTTCTTTACATTTTAGATCACGCGACGCTCCGCGTCGCTTGGCGGCCGCTCGTCTGTCCCCGGCCTATCGTCCGCTCTCCGTCGTGGTTGGCGATCCTCAAACCCGCGAATAAGAGCCTATCTCGGCAGGCCCACGGACAAACAAGTCCGTCCATGCCACCCGGCTGCGGAACAACCTGGTGCTTCGTGACAATCGAACCTCCGGGTAGAGGCGACGGGTGGCAGCGGCAAGCGGAGTCTTCGGAGCTTGCCGCTGGCGGATAGGCAAACCATCGGCAAGCTGCGCTTGCCGCTGCCACCCACCTGGAAAGTCAACTGTCATGAAGCACTAGTGGGATAGGCTTTGAGTGCTCATCCGGTCTTCTCCCTTGCGCTGTGATTTATCGGGCCCGGTTCTTGCGGGCGGTCTTCAGACGGTGGTTATCTCGGTCCTCGAAGCGGCCGATACAGGGGTACGGTCCGACTGGGATCGCAGGATGTCTCTGCGGCCGGCCGACCGGAAATCGCTTTCTGTCCCCGCGGAGGTAGGCGACCATGAACGATCTTGAAGCGGTGGAACCGGCCGGTGTCGAGCAGCAATCGCAGGAAAAGGGATCGAAAAGGCCGCTGCTGGCGATCTTTCTGACGGCGGTCGTTTCTCTCTTGTGTTTCGCGGCGCGCTTCAGCCCGGCCCAAACGTCGATGGAACTGACCCGGTGGCGCGAATTCTCCTGCGCCAGGGAGACGAACCATCTCGGCAGCCGGATCACCGGCGTCGACGGTGTCCAGCGGGGCGGGTTCATCGTCCTCGGCGATGGGGGATTCGCCCGCCTGTGGAACTCGACGGTCCACACCACCTCGCCCGAGGGCAAGGAGTTCTGCCAAGGGTTCGCCATGTACGATTTCGAGGACGGCTCCAGCATCCTGGCGAAGATCGATATCACCGGCGATCCCAAGACCCGGCAGACGGGAACGATCGTCTTTCTGGCCGGCACGAAACGCTTCAAGGGCATCACCGGCCGCGGCACGATTTCCACCTGGACCCCGGCCAAGTGGGATTTGTACGCGGAGGTGGAGGCCAGCTACTCGGTGCCGGCGCTGTAAAAGCTGTTCGGGGTTCCACCTTGGGGCGGGTCTGAGAGTCTTGTGGCGCAGCCGGCTCCGCATTCCGTAACCGGCCAAGAAGGTGGGTCGGACTGTCTGATCCGCGTAGACGCGGGACTCCAGACCTATGGGTAGATGCCGGCCTTTTGCAGCTTGAGGGTCAATTGCCGGATCTGGTCATCGCCCCGTTTGGCGTGGGTCATGGCCTCATCCCGTTCCTTGGTGATCCGCTCCAGGACGGCGGACTCGCTGAATTTCGTCAGGCGTTCGCTCGTCTGCTGCACGGTGGTCTCGAACTGCTGGAGCTTGGCGGCCGTCGTCGCGACCTGCGTGCCGAGCGTGCTGTGCCCCTCCGTCAGACGGGCCACCTGGGATCGCGTGCTTTCCAGCAACCGCGTGAGACTGGCCAGTTCCGTCTGCATGGCGTCGTTTTGCGTCAGAAGCTGGCGTGTCGCCGCCTGCAGGTCCGCGAAGGACTGGCGGTTTTTCTCTCGCTCCTGTGCCGCCCGTGCGGCGGGCGTCGTGAGACTCAGACGCGGCGCCTCCGCCAACGCGCATAGCATCAGAATGACGATCGCCGCAACGGCGGCAGCGATCTCCAGCCCGCTCTTGCGTGGATCGTGTATCTCCCGCATGCCGTATGGAACCATCATGTGCCGACCCCAACCGAATCCCGCTTCATGGACCATCACACCAAGAGCCCCAGACCATCCTGTTGCCTGTGAGAATCATGCCTCCTCCGTGAATATAAGCATTATATCGTCCTGGCGTCGCGGTGTCAACAGGCGGCGCGCGGAAATGCCGCCACATTCCCCGGGCAATTTTTGCTACGACCTATAAGAAATTGCTTGCTCGGACGAAGTAGATATGGTAAAATTACCATATGCTGCCTCTCGCCGCTGACTTGAGGTGGTGTGCCGGGCAGGGCACTGGTCGAGGAGCAGAGATATTCATGATTTGCAGCGATGCCAGGACAACCGATTCGCCGCAGTGCGCCGCTCCGCGCCGCTCCGAGCCGGTTCACATTCGCGAGATCGTCGCGGGAATCTGGGCCGCACTGGAAAGCGGCTGTGAACAGGTTCTGGAGAGCTCTCGGGCGCAGGGGCACGAGGCCCGGGTACCGCATTCCACAAGGACCGCGACTATGGTGGTAGACTGCCGCTCAGAACTCCAGTTGTAGCCCACGGTATCGGTATTCGTCAGAGCACGCGGCGCCGGCGGAGACGGCCGACCAGACCCACGCCGATCGCGCCCAGAAGCAGGGCGGTCGGCGCCGGGATCACGGGCCGCAGGTCATGACCGATGGAGAAGACGTAGCGTCCAGAGACGGAGCTGTCGCGGCTGTGATGGATTAGGCCCGTGGAACTGGCATCGAGGAAGAAGCCGGGCACGCCGGAACCCGGCAATTCGTAGTACGTTCCGGGAAGGCCCGTGCCGTTGGAGTAGCCCGCGCGGGCCGACAGACCGCCGAAGCCGTCGGCGCCGCCGCTCCAGTCGCCGCTCTCCCACAGGATTTGGCCGTAGTTGAACTCGATCTCCACCTCCCCCAGATGGCGGTCTGAGCGGTCGATCAGGATCAACTGGAACGTGTTGAGCTTGTCGGCGTGCTTGAAGAAATAGCCCACGTTGCCCCAGGTGACGCCGAAGGCGTTGTGACCGTCCACCGTGCCGGGCCCGTACCGGACCACATCCGAGCCCGCCGCGCGCGTGTCGACATCCGCGAAGAAGGGGGCGATGATCGGGGTCCCAACGTGGGACCCCAGATTGAAAGGAGTCTGCTCCAGGTTCGGCGCCCCGAATGTGACATTGCCGTTGGGGTTCACGTATACGCTCGAATACGTGACGCCGAAGAAATCCAGGGTGAATCCCAGCGGGGTGAGCGGGCTCCAGATCACGTCGCTCTTCGGCAATGACCACGCGTCAAACCCGGGTCGAATCGCCGTACCCTGCAGCGTCCCGGTCGCCCATAGCATCCCCACGACGGCCATACCAACCGTTCTCCTCTTCATCTCTCATCCCTCTCCTGTATTGCCAGGCGCCTGCTTCCGCGCGATCGGTCGGCCGATCGCGTCCTCCGTGAGAAGAAGATATCACATGCCACCCACCTCCCTGGGGCTCGCAGTCCTATAATAACGAACTGTCGGAGAATGTCAAGGGCAAAGATGGATGCAGGACCGTTTTTGTGCGCCTTTGGGACCCCGCGCCCAGACTCCGCTTGACGCTGCCACCAGCCATGTCGTGCGACTTTGCGTTTGCCCTGTCAGCGTTTGGGCGGCTCTGACGTTGTTCGCGGCGGCCCGTGACTGTCAGCGGCCGTCTTCTCCTGGCAGGTGTAGACCCGTACGTAATCGATGTAGTACCGCTGCGGGAAGATGCTGTCGTCGATCCCTTTCTGCCCACCCCAGGATCCGCCGATGGCGAGGTTGAGGATGAGATAGTGGTCCTTGTCGAAGGGCCAGGTATCCGAGCCGGTCCCTTCGTTGTGGAAAGTGAAATACTTCTGGTCGTCCACGAAGAAATCCAGGCGGTCGGACTCCCACTCGACCGCGTAGACGTGAAACGCCTCCGAGGCGTCGGGGGTGGTGGTCTTGTCCCCTTTGCCGGTGCCGATGGCGTGGTTGTAGCTCTTCGTGTGAACGTTGGCGTGGATGATCCCCGCCTCGTAGCCGACGAATTCCATGATGTCGATCTCGCCACAGGCGGGCCAGCCGACCTGCCGGATATTCGTGCCCAGCATCCAGATCGCCGGCCAGGTCCCCCGGCCGGAAGGCAGCTTGGCCCGGACCTCGATCCGCCCGTAGGTCCAACTCGCCTTGCCGCGCGTGATCAGGCTGGCGGAGGTATACTGCGCGAATTCGCGGCTCCGCCGGCTGCCGGATTTGGCGTTGGGATCATAGGCCGTGTTCTTCCATTGCTCTTTGCGCGCCTCGATGATCAGGCAGCCGTCCTCGACCCGGGCGTTCTCCCGACGCTCCCGCGTGTAGTACTGCTGCTCGTTGTTGCGGATGAAGCCCGTCTCATAGTCCCACTTGGCCGGGTCCGGCAGGCCGGGCGTGTTGAACTCGTCGGACCAAACCAGCTTGCGCTGGCCCGCCCACGCCGGCAGGGACGCCAGCACCAGCAACGCGGTCACCAGGTATCTTCTCATAACCATTCCTTTCGTGACATTTCTCTTGGTGGAAGATAGGACGGCCCACGGGGTCGATATATGGCAGGCAAAGCGACGGGCGGATGTAGATACAACAAAATGGCGAAATCATCCGTCCCCGCATCCGCATTCGTGAAAAAAGGCGGCCGGGCCCCCAGCGGCTTTGCGCGCCCGGATTCCAACTCAGAAAAGAGCAGCGGCTGGAAGCCGCTGCCACGTTCCGGAAGCCGGACAGGCAGGGCTGAGGCCGATGGGCCTCCAAGCCCTTGTTTCCAATCATCCCTGGTCCATCATCCATCACCAATCAGGCCGGGCGTCCCGCCGTACGGCCGCTCAAGCGAAAGGGAGGATCGTGGTTAGGCCTCGGTGTACGCCTGGTCTCGTGGCGACGTCTCGCCCTTGTAGATGGCGAGGGCATTCTGCCCTTGCTCTTCCGGCGCATGGGTTTGGGGGCCCCAACGCAGGATCTCGCGTTGGGAATCACCTTCCAGCCCGTGGATCGTCGGCAGGATGCCGAGGCCCCAAGACGGCGCGGGCGGGACGTCCGCGCCACGAAGGTACTTCTCTCAACGGGCCAGGACACGGTCCTGGCCAAGCTCGGCGACCGGCCCGCGGTGGGTCTTGGGGAAAAGCGAACTATTCTTCCTCTTCCTCCTTCTTCTTGCCGTAGAGGGCGACGATCTGCTGCTGGACGTTGGGGGGGACGGGCTCGTAGTGGCTCAGGGTCATCGAGTAACTGCCGCGGCCGCCGGTGACGCTCTTGAGCTGGCTGGTGTACTGGGCGACTTCCGCCAGCGGGACCTGGGCCTTGATGATGATGAAGTTGCCCGGCAGCATCTCCTGGCCGACGACCCGGCCGCGTTTGGAGGACAGGTCGCCCGCGATATCGCCGACGTTCTCGGCGGGGATCGTGATCTCGATGTTGACGATCGGCTCCAGCAGGGCGGCCTTGGCCTTCTTCACCGCGTCGATGAACGCGCCTTTGCCCGCGGCCCGGAAGGCGACTTCCTTCGAGTCCACCGGGTGATACTTGCCGTCGGTGATCGAGACCTTGACGTCCTGCATGGGGAAGCCCGCGATGGGGCCGCTCTGCATCACGTCGTTGATGCCCTTGAGGACCGCCGGCTCGAACTGGCCGGGGATGGTGCCGCCGTAGATATCCCAACTGAACTGCAACGGCGGATCGCTGCCGCGCTCGGCGGGCTCGACGTTCAGGTAGACCTCGCCGAACTGGCCGGCGCCGCCGGTCTGTTTCTTGTGGCGGTAGTGGCCCTCGGCTTTGCCGGTGATCGTCTCCTTGTAGGGGATCTTCGGCTCCTTCGTATTGACGGACAGCTTGAAGCGGTTCTGCATCTTTTCGATCATGACCCGCAGGTGCATATCGCCCAAACCCTGGGCCACCAGTTCCTTGGTCTGCGTATCGCGGGTGGTGTGGAAACAGGGGTCTTCTTCGCGGAGCCGGTCGAGGGCGCCGCCGATCTTCTGCTCGTCGCCGCGCGTGGCCGGTTCCAGCGCCAGGGCGAACATCGGCTCGGGCAAGGGCGGCACGGCGGGCCGGCCCGAGACGCGGCCGTCGTGGACGAGGTCGCCGATCCGGAGCTCTTCCACCTTGGCCAGCGTGACGATATCGCCGGCGACGCCGACGTCGATTTCGTCCGTATTGCCGCCCTGCGGCTTGAGGATGTGGCCGGGCCGGATGCCCTTTTTCTCCTCATTGCGCATCAGGTTGGTATCGGACTTGAGCGTGCCGCTGTAGAGGCGGATGCTCGCGTACTTCATGTTGGAGCGCGGGTCGAACGCGACGCGGAAGACCAGACCTGCCAGCGGCGCGCCGGGCTCGGCCTTCAGCTCGGTTACGTTCTCGCCGTTCACGAGCTTGACCGGCTCGGCCTCGGCCGGCGAAGGCGTGTACTTGACGACCAGGTTCAGCAGCTCTTTGATGCCGATCTCGTTACGGGCATCCGTAAAGACGATCGGGATGAGCGTGCCGGCCTTGAGGGCCTTGACGAACACCGTGGCGATCTGGTCCGGTGGGATCTCCTCGCCGCCGAGATAGCGCTCCATCAGGGCGTCGTCCGCCTCGATCACGCTCTCGATCAGTTGCGTGTGGGCGTCCGCCACGCTCATCACGGGCGAAGCGCCGCTGCTGTTCTCGATGCAGTCGAGGACGGAATTCCGGTCCGCGGCGGGCAGGTTGGCGCAGCGGCACTGAGAACCGAAGGTCTCCTGGATGGTAGCGATCAATTCCGGGAATTCGACGTTCTCGGCATCCATCTTGTTGATGATGATCACCCGCGGCTTCTTCGCCTCGCTGGTGAGGTGGAAGAACTTGCGGGTGTTCGTCTCGATGCCGGAGGGGGCGCCGATGACGAGGATCGCCGTTTCCGCCGCCGGGATGGAGACGACGGCCGGGCCGATGAAGTCCGGGTAGCCCGGTGTGTCGATCACGTTGATCAGCTTGCCGCTGTACTGTGTATGGACGATCGACGCGAGAATGGAGTGCTGGTGCTCCTTCTCTTCATCGTAGTAATCGCTGACCGTCGTTTTGTCGTCAACGCTCCCCAGCCGGCTGATGGCCCCGGTCGTATGCAGGATGGCCTCGGTGATCGAGGTCTTGCCGCTGCCCCCGTGTCCTAGAAGAACCAGGTTTCGAATATCGCCCGTCGCGGTCACTGTGTAACCTCCAACAACGTTTCCACGGATGTACGAAGCTTCGAAAACCTTCTACTTTATACGTCCAAGGGGATGCACTCAAGAGCTTTTTTTGCGAATTTGGGCTTGGTTCAGAATTGGGTAACAATGTTAGTGGGTGGCAGCGTCAAGGCCGGTAGGCCTGTTCGTAGTGTGCTCGTCAGAGCATATTCAAGATGGCGTCTGACGACGCCACTACAAACGAGCTTGACGCTGCCACCCATCCCTTGTTACCCGGGAAGGCCGGTTCTTGAACCAAGCCCGAATTCGCGGCGGCTGGAGGCAGGCGGCCGCGGCCCGCGACGGCGGCTTGCCCCCTCGGATGCACCCCGACCGGTGTAGCCGCTCCGGCGCAGAACCTGCCTCAGCCGATCGAGCGGCGCATCCGGGGCCGGATTCCCGGGCCGGGCGCAAAGCCGGGTAACCGATCTGGCATCTGGTGGGTGGCATGCCGCGGGAAGAGGCCGGTCGCGCGTCGGATTATGGGGCGTGCACATTTCTCCGCCGGCGGCTGCTAAAGGAAACCCCCGTGCGGTGCCGATAAGCGTCACGACGTGTTTGCGACAACGGTGTGTGGGTTTTAGGGACATCCGGCCATGGACAAGACCGAGCTGATTGAAGGCATCCGCGAGATCAACAAGAGCGCCACCCCCGAGTTTCTCGCTTCGTTCTCGGAGGAGCAACTGCGTGCCTACCTCGATCATCTCATGGCGGTGGATGTGGAAGAAGAGCTGACCGTGGCCGATTGATCGCACAACGGCACCATGTCCTCCGGTCACCGGCGGCCGGGAGCCGATGACGCACCTCTGGAGGAGGTCAAGTCCACCGAAGCGCTTCGTTCAATTCTCTTCGCCCTGATCCCCTACGACACTGCGGCTCACGTCACTGAGCCCGGACTTCGGCCCTTTACGTCCCTTCCGGGAACTGGAGGGCGCGGGCTGCGCCGACGGATCCTCCTCCGGCCCGGCGGCGGCCTCCGGGGATTCGGACCGCGGGGCCGAGCCGAACGAGACGGGCTGCGGCGCCTCCTCGGCCGAGGCGGGGGTGGGGACCTGCACGACATTGTTCCGCTGGAATTCCAAGAGCACGGGCGTCAGAGTCGTCGGGACATAGAACCCAACATCCATGGTGACCGGGTCCCGCTGCACTTTGGACAGGTCGATGACCTCGCCCAGCGATTTCTGCTCGAAGCGGCCGCCGGCGCCGACATATCCCGCGGGGTAGACGGCCTGCCCGGCGCCCGACAGCGGCGGGCCGGCGCTGCCTTTGAGACGGCAGACCAGGCGCAACTGGGACAGGGTGAACTTCGGCGCCTCCTTCCAGGCGCCCTTCTTGAGGTTGACCCGGACGAGCACCAGGCTCGTGCCGAACGGTCCCGACAGCGGCTTTCCCTCCGCGTCCCGCAGACCGCCCGAGGCGAACCAGACACCCCCCTGGCGCGGCACGTCGAGCGCGGGGGTGTTCGTCATCAGCGGCACCTCTTTGACCTTGTGGCGATTCAGGTGAAGATGATCCACAAACCCGGCATGCAGCAGGGCGAAGCTCTTGGGCTCCCCGAGCGGGCTGAAGCCGCCCTTGCTGAGCGTGGCGAACAGGCCCGTGACGAGCCCGTCGGGGCTCAGCAGGGCGCTCTTGGGACTGGAGGGATTGGGGTTGCGCTCGTCGAAGCGCGGATAGGGGTACTGGCTCGGCAGGGGGGCCATCGCCGCCGCGACGAGCAGGTAGCCCGTGACGAGGTATCCCAGGACGACGCCCGCGAGAGGCCGTCCGATCCGCTCCGGCATCGGCCCCAAATCGATCTTCTCCTTGCAGATCTGCATCTCGACGGCCTGAAGGAGGGCGAACACCAGGACCAGCAGCAGCAGAAAGCTCGTCATCGGCGCCCACGGGGCCATGCCCGGCGAGTACTGGATCAGATAGTGGGACGCGAGTTCGAAAAAGCCAAAGGCTGCCACGCCGGCAATCAGGGCGTTGATGATCATGAGGACCGCCTGCGCCAGGGTCCCTTTGAGGTACAGGCCCACGGCACAGCCGGCCATGATCGCGAGCATTGCCAAACTTACCATGCCACGTTCTCCATTGAGATTTGGAATATTGGAATATTGGGTAACGTGGGGTACGCCTCCACCCACTATTCCATCATTCCATCATTCCATTATTCCCGTCTGTTCTTCTTACTGCGGCGCCGGGCTCTCCTGTTTCTTGCCGGACGCCAGCACCCGGAGCATTTCGTTGATCGCCGTCGTGCCGGCGATGGTCTTGCGCAGCGCCTGCTCCTGCAGGTAGAGCATCTTGGCCCGGCGAAACTGCATGCCGAGCTCCGGCAACTGCTTGACCGTCCGGATGGCCTTCCGCAGCTCGTCATTGAGGATGATCGCCTCGAACACGCCGGTGCGACCCACGAAGCCGGTCCCCTGGCAGGTGTTGCACGTGGACGGCTTGCCGCGCTTGTCGAAGACTTCCTTGCCCGGCCGGTACAGCACCTTGGCCTTCTCCGCCGGCAGATTGAACTTCTTGAGCAGCTCTTTGTTCGGGGCATAGCCCTGCTTGCACGTGGCGCAGAGCATGCGCAGCAGCCGCTGGTTGCTGATCCCCAGAAGGGTCTCCGCGACGAGCTTGCGGTCTTCCACCATCTTGAGCCATTTGCCCAGGGCCTGCAGAATGCTGTCGGCCTCCAGGACGACGTAGACGAGCCGGCCGTCTTTCGCCGCCGCACTGGCGATCTTGGCGGTCTCGGCATCTTCGCACTCGCCGATCCCCAGGATGTTCGCCCCCATGCGCACCATCCCTTGCAGCCGCCTGGCGTAGGTCGTCGTTCCGGTATCGGTCAGGGTGTAAACGGCTTGCGTGACGTTCAGCAGCGTCCCCGAGGGCTGCTTCTCGATCGTGTTGATGTTGTTGAGGAACGCATCGTGGTTGCGGATCAGCGCGTACATGGTGGTCGTCACGCCGCTCTTTTTCGGCCCGGTGACGAGGAACAGGCCCTGCTCGAGCCCGCGGAATTTCTCCATCTGCTCGACGTGGTCCGGCGCCAGGCCGAGCTCGGCAATCCGCATCGCGTGTTCCTTGGTGATGGGACTCAGGCGCACCTGCTCGCCCGCGGTCGAGCCGGCCGTGACGACTTCCCAATCCGTACTCAGCTTCTCCTGCCGGGAGCGGAACTTGCCTTTTTGCGGCTTGCGTTTCTCCTTGGAATCGAGGCCGCCCACTTCCTTCAGGAAGTGGATGAGATACTCCGTCTGGTCCCGCGGCAGAGACGGCTGCCGGGTCGGCGTGCCGTCGATATGGTAGATCACTTCATAGGTATCGCCCTTCGGCGTGAAGCTGACGGTGCTGGCCCGGCGCCACAGGGCGTCGGTGACGATGTCGTAGGCGGTGCGATATCCGAAGAACGTCGGCGTCCGGGGCTCCGGCGTCGGGACCTCGTTGTTGCGGGCGGTGATGAACATGAAGTTCTCCATCGCCTCGAGCTTGCTGGACTTGGAGACGAGACTCTTGATGTGATCGATCGTCAGGAGGCGATCGAAGTCCAGCACGCGGCCGTTGCGGTGCCGCACGTACACCAGGGCGACGCCGCCGAGCACGAGGGCGTAGGCCAGCAGGCCGGCCACGTAGATCGGGATCACGAACCACAGCAGGACGCCCACCGCGCCGGCCCCGAGAGTGACCCCGATCCACACGGGGACATTCGTGGCCACCGCCTTGGCATCCCGGTGGGCCCAGCCGACGAACAGCGGCCACAGGAGAAACAGGCCCAGGAACACGCCCAGCTTGACGAGGGAAACATAGCCGCCGTACTCGACAGCCATCAGCAGCGACGGTGTCATTCAAAGCTCCAATCGTGAATTATGAATTATGAATTACGATTTATGAGTTATGATTTATAAATCATAAATCATAATTTATAAATCATAAATCCTTCTACAGAATCCCTTCGGTGGTTGTCCGAATGCCCTTGAGGGCCATTTTCAGCTCATCCGTGTTGGGGGCGTACTTATAGGCGTCCTTGGGGTCGATCCACCCGTCCTGCGCCATCTTGACCAGGTTGTCCGTCAGGTCCAGCATGCCTTCCCGCTGGGCGCCGCGGATCACGGTGGGCAGGTCCGCCTCGCGTCCTTCGGAGATCAGCTTGCGCACGGCGGGATTCGCCAGCAGCACCTCCACGGCGGGAAGGCGGTCCACTTCCGGCCGGATCGAAGGCAGCAACACCTGGCTGATGACCGCGCGGACGGAAATCGCCAGCGCCTGGCGGGCCAACTCCCGCTCGTTGACCGGGAACAGGTCCAGCAGGCGGTGGACCGCCTGGGAGGCGTTGGCCGAATGCATCGTGCCGAGGACCAGGTGGCCCGTCTCGGCGGCCCGCATCCCGGCGGTGACCGTCCCCGGATCGCGCATCTCCCCGACGAAGACGACGTCCGGGTCCTGCCGCATCAGATAGACCAGGGCTTCCTCGAAGTTGGCCACGTCGATCCCGATCTCCCGCTGCGAGACGATGGCCTTGGCATCGTGGTAGAGATACTCGATAGGGTCCTCGATGGTCATGATGTGGCATGAGCGCGTCCGCGCGATGAAGTCGATCATCGAGGCGATCGTCGTGGTCTTGCCGCAACCGGTAGGCCCGACGACCAGCACGAAACCCTGGCGGGACTGGGCGATGGTGGCCAGGATGGGAGGCAGGTGCAGACTCTCGAACGACGGGACCTGGGCGTTGACCCGCCGGGCCGCCAGGCTGATCACGCCCCGCTGGCGAAAGACGTTGACGCGGAACCGGTGCTCCCGGCCCACCTCATGGGCAAAGTCCAGCGTCCCCTGCCTGAGAAAGGACTCCTTCTGGACCGGACTCAGGATCTCGAAGACCAGCTCCTCCATACGTGCGGCGCTGAGGATCTCGCCCGTGGTATTCTTCAACTCGCCCTGCAGGCGCAGCTTGGGCGGCTGGCCCACCTTGAGGTGCAGATCGTTCGCGTGGGTCTTGATCGCGGCTTTGAAGTACTTGTGCAGTTGGGGCTCTCTCTCAAGCGTCACAGGGGCGTCCAGTGGTTGCTCGGGACTCATACGCCTGTGAACTCCAATCCTGTATTTCTCACCCTTCGGCCGTATCCCGCGCGAGATACGAGATTCGCACGATG
>VGYL01000109.1 GCA_016872975.1 Planctomycetota bacterium | reverse complement strand
GACGCAGCACTGGGCGATCTGCTCCGCGGTCCTGGCCCCCTGCCGGTGTCCCTCATACCGGGGCAGATTCTGGCGTTGCGCCCAGCGCCCGTTGCCGTCCATGATGATGGCGATATGACGCGGCAATTGCGCCGGCTCCAGCCCCAGCCGCCCCGCCGTCTCGGCCAACTTCTGAGCCATATCGTTGGGAGTCATAGGTGCAAAACGCAAACAGGAGACAATTTCGAAATCCGAATTTCAAAAGCCGAAACAAGCACGAAAGACCAAGACCCAGATTCCCCAAACGGGCCTGCCGCCGGCGACAGCGTTTCCGTCATTGGGATTTGCTTCCTTCGAATTTGTTTCGGATTTCGAGCTTCGAATTTCGGATTTTCTTACTTCATGATGGTCTGACTTCGCTTGGGTCCAACGCCGATCATCTCGATGGGCTTGCCGATCAACTCCTCGATGCGCCGCACATAAGCCCGGGCGTTTTTCGGCAGGTCGCGGAACGTCTGGGCCTGACCGATGTCCTCCTCCCAGCCGTCCAGACGCTCGTAGAGGGGCCGGGCTTTGGCCAGCCGGTCGATGTTCGCCGGAAAGAACATCTTCTTCTCACCGTCGATCTCGTAGGCCGAGCAGACAAACAACTCCTTCAACCCCCCCAGCGTATCGAGATGCAGCAGGGCCAGCGCGTCAATCGAACCGATCCGGATGCTGTAGGTCGCGGCCACTGCATCGAACCACCCGCACCGCCGCGGCCGGCCCGTCGTCGTGCCGTACTCATGGCCTTTTTCCCGAATGTACTGCCCGATCTCATTGTCCAACTCGGTCGGGAAGGGACCGGCCCCGACGCGGGTCGTGTACGCCTTGGCCACGCCGAGGTACTTGTCGATCCGGCGGGCGGGCACGCCACAGCCGGCCGGTACGCCCAGCGAGCTGGAGTTGGAGCTCGTAACGTAGGGAAACGTGCCGTGATCCAGATCGAGAAGCGAGCCCTGGGCCCCCTCGAAAAGAACCGACTTGCCCTGGCCAAGCGCCGTATGCAGCCATTCCGTGGTATCGGTGACGAACGGGGCCAGCCGGGCCGCGTACTGCCGGCAGCTTTCCATGACGGTCACCACACTCATCGGCTCGGCCCCGTAGAGGGCGGCGAAGAGCTTGTTCTTGTACGCCAGGATGTTCTGCAGCTTCGTGCTCAACTCCGGCAGGTTGCGCAGGTCGCTCATCCGCACCGCGTAGCTGCGCCCCACCTTGTCCGCGTAACAGGGGCCGATGCCGCGGTTCGTCGTGCCGATCTTGTGCTTGCCCAGCGACTCCTCGCGCAACTGGTCCTCGCGCTTGTGGTAATCCAGGACGACGTGCGCGTTCTCGCTGATGAACAGCCGGTTGGTCAGCGTGATCCCGCGCTGGGCCAGCCCGTCGATCTCGCCGATCAGGACCGCCGGGTCCACCACGACCGCGTTGGCGATGACACAAACGACGTTCTGCCGCACCGACCCGCTGGGGAGCAGGTGCAGGGCGAACCGCTCGTCGCCGATCACGACGGTATGGCCCGCGTTCGAGCCGCCGCCGTAGCGGACCACGATATCGCAGTTCTCCGCCAGGATATCGACGACTTTGCCCTTGCCTTCATCGCCCCACTGCAAACCGACTACACAGATATTCATGGAAAGACTCATGTTACCAAACCACACAACCGAAGCTTCCCGCAATCCAACCGCCGTAGCGTACCCGGGCCCCCCGCCCCGGTCAACCAAATTATTCCCGCCCCGCCCGGGAGGGTGTGACTCCCTTTCTTGGTAGGATCTTGACAAACCGCCCGCAGATGGCACAATAGAGGATACAGTTGAGACGGAGATGGACGGGCCGGCGTTGATGGTTGCACCTGGGCGGAAGGGAACCACCTGTCGGTTCGAATGTTGTTCGTCCGGCGGATGGGAGCCAGGCGATGGGGCGCGGAGAGAGCCGAATCGGACGTCCGAGGCCGGATGCGCGTCGGCCGCGAAGGTGCTTTTACCCAGTTTTCCCCCGGCCTCCCCAATGTTCGTACCTCCAGTCGCGAGGTCCGGTCGCAGCGCTGCCGGGAGGACACAGGTCCGACCCGTACGGCAAGAAACAGCGGGAAGCAGAGGCTTGGTTCAAGAAACGGCCTTTTCGGGTACCAAAGGATGGGTGGCAGCGGCAAGCGCAGTCTTCGGAGCTTGCCGATGGTCTTGCTCCTCCGCCATCGGCAAGGCCTGCGCAAAGCCTCCGGCCTTGGCGCTGCCACCCACCCAGACTGTTACCCGGGTCTGAACCAGGCCGAAGCAGAGAAAATCTTCACGAACCCAACCTCTTTTCCCAGAAGAGTTTATGCTCCGGCAGATCACGCCGCGGCCCCGAAAGCTCCGATTTTCCTGGCACGATTTCGCCCCGGCGGCACCTGTAACAGAGAGACCTGTCTTGACGGGTACGCCGATGGAGTGAAAGTGATGGTGGCCGGACGAACAAAGCCATTCGAGTCGCGGTCTTCAAGACGCCGAGGCGGGGCGCCGGAGGTCGGGCATACGGGCTTCACACTCATCGAACTGCTGGTGGTGATTGCCATCGTTGCCCTGCTGATGGCAGCCCTGCTGCCGGCGTTGGGAGCGGCCCGAAAGCGTGCCCGCGCCGTCGTCTGCCAATCGAACCTCCGCCTATGGGGAACGACGCTGGACCTGTATGCCCAAGAGCACGAGGGGCGCTTTCCGACCAACCTTAGCGGCGGGGCCGGCATCTGGTTTCTGCGCGGGGTGTTTCTCGGCAAAGACGACCCCAACGCAAATGCCAGCGCGCTGCACGGCTTTGAGACGAAGGGGATTGCCTTGTGCCCGATGGCTGTCAAGCCCGGTCGCGGCGGCTTTGGTGGCTCCGCCAGTTTCGGTTCCGCACAGGGGCACATCCAAGGAATTCCCGGATCGACGTTCGCGTCCTGGGAGATCACCAGTCCCGCGCCGGCCTTTCGTGGCAGCTATGGGTACAACAGTTGGCTGTTCCGCACCTTTTCCTGGCCTCCCCGGACCGTTCGCGGCCGTCGGCTCGAACCGGACGTCCTCTCTTTCCCGAACCGGGCCAATATCCCCGCCGTGCTGGATGCGGCATTCCTCTGGGGCGCGCCCCGCGATTCGGACCCGCCGCCACCACGAGAATACGGTGGAGGGGCTTTCACGATGCCGACGTTCTGCCTCAACCGTCACCGCGGATGCGTCAACGCCGTCTTCCTCGACTGGTCCGTGCGCAGGATCGGGCTGAAGGAGCTCTGGACCTTGAAGTGGTACGATCAGTTCGATCGTGCCGGCCCCTGGACCCGGGCCGGCGGGGTCAAGCCCGAGGACTGGCCCCAATGGATGCGGAAGTTCAAGGACTACTGACATGGGCAGGAAATCCGCCTTCACGCTGATCGAGCTGCTGGTGGTCATCGGCATTATCGCCCTGTTGATGGCCGTTCTGCTTCCCAGCCTTCAGCGGGTGCGAAAACAGGCGAAGGCGGCGGTCTGCCTGTCCCACCTGAGGCAGTGGGGGACAACGTTTACTCTCGTCCTGGAAGACAAGGACGGCCGTCTGCCGCGCTGGGCCCAGAGGACGGAGGATGATTGCGACCCTCGCTTTTCCCTTCTGAGAGGCATGTACCTCGGTGGGCGACCCGACGTCAACGTGCCCGGACGCTACAATCCCGTCCGCACGGACAAGATCGCGTGCTGCCCCATGGCGACGAAGGTGGGAGGACGCGGGACTTTCCGAGCCAGCCGCAATGGGCAGCTCTACGTGGAGGGCACCTGGGGCTCGACCTTCACCGCCTGGGAGATGACCACTCCACCGCCGGCCTTTCGCATGAGCTATGGATTGAATGATGACCTGTTCACGGTGTTCTTCGACGTGCGGCAAACGGGAAGGATGTCACCGTACACCTATGTCTTCGCCAGCCGGGGCCTGGAGAACGTACCGCTGCTTTTCGATTCGGCCCGGCCTGCCTGCGTGCTCAGCTCGGAGAAGGAGCCGGCGCCGGCGCAGGACCTTCCCGACCTCACTGTGCAGGTCTGCATCAACCGGCATAGTGGAACGATCAACGTTCTGTTCCTCGATTGCTCCGTGAAAAGAGTCGGGCTCAAAGGGCTTTGGACCCTGCAATGGCGCCGTGACTTCAATACGAAGGGGCCTTGGACCAAAGCCGGCGGCGTCAAGCCCGAGGACTGGCCCCCATGGATGCGGAAGTTCAAGGACTATTGATGCCCAATCAGATCATGCGATGGTTCGCTGCGCGAAGACGCCGAAGCTGGCGCCGAATACCAGCCGCAGATCGGAGTCGTCTCGTGCGAAAGTCGCCTCCTGCGAACTTTTTCATCAACATTCCGCCTGCGAGAATCGCCTTGTATTAGGCGAAAGGCCGGGGACAAGGGTTGGACGCGGCCGGCGGTTCGCCGGGAGGAACGGCAAATGGGTCAGAGGAAGAAGCGGCGGGAGATTGGGGCCGGTCGGGGGCGTCTGGACTCGGCGGCGTGGGCAAAGCTCTATCGGGAGCTCTATCCGCGGATACAGTCCCGCCTCGCCGCCGGCGGGACGGGCGAGCAGGATGTGGAGGACCTCGTGCAGGAAGTCTTTGCCGAACTGGGAAGGGGCGAGATACCGGACAATCCGCAAGGGTACATCAATGGTATCGCATCGAGAGTGTTCTTGCACTGTCGACGTCGAAGGGCGGCAGAGCGAGCGATTCTGCGGGAACTGCGGGTCGAAGCTATCCCGGGCCAGCAGGGGGCGACGGACGAACCTCCCGTGAAATGGGACGCCTTCCTGGCGGAGGCCCTCGCCGGGCTGGAGTCCGACCAAGCTGAATTGCTCAGACTGCGCTTCGTGGAGGGCTTGGGTGTGGCCGAGGTGGCCCGGCGGTTGGGCTGTTCCAGGGAGGCGGCCTATAAGAGACTCCAGCGGACCATTCAGCGGCTCCGCGAGCGTTACGCCAGCCAGAGAAATCGGACGGAAAACCCCCGAGGGTAAAAAATTCTCATCGTGACCATAACTCTTTGCCGCGAAAGATGTTGTGGAAACGAGAAATCTCACCCCCCCCCGTCCGCGGGCGATTTTTCTGTCCAATCCCCCCCTCCTGGAGGCACTATATATATAGACAGACAAGCGAATCCGTCAGGACGGACATGCAAGCGGAGTGAAAGTCATGATGGCAAGACGGACAAAGGTATTCCAGCGGCGGGATCCGGCCCCGCGGGCCAGACCGGCAGGGTTTGCCCTCATCGAGTTGCTCGCGTTCGTTGCGATCAGCACCCTGCGGATATCAACGGCAGCCGGCGCAGTGGAGTCCTCCGGAGGGCCAAGCGCGCTGGAAGGGACCCTTGCGGCGATCCGCGCGTCCATGGCCCAGTCGCCCGCTCCCTGGCCGCAGGCGTGGCAGGAGGAGTATGTTCACACGATTTGCCAGGCCGTCACGGGACATCAGGATGCTTCGCCGTACGCTGTGCGCCTGCAAATCCTTCGCGACGGCTTTGGACCCTATTGGGACGGGCTTCGCAAGAGCGGGCACAGGTCTCTGTTCGAGGTGCACCAGGCCGAAATCCGCTGGTACGTCGAGAGCCTGATGAGCGCAGAACTTCCCGGCGACGAGGAAAGACAGAAGCTGAGGGAGCAATACCGGAACTTACTGGAGCACGCCGCAGGCGCGCTGATTACCCAATTCCCCTTTCTCGACCCCAACAGGGTGCAGGCCGCCAAGGCGGAACATCTCGCTGAGTGCTATCGCCACATCGAAGCCCCCCTGCTGCCGGTCTTCCAGCATCTCTTCTCCGAACAGCAGGCCGATCAACTCAAGGAGCGGTGGCACAACCTGCGCTACGCCCGCGTCGACCTCTGGCGGCAGCTTGGAGGCGGCGCTACGAGCGCAGCCAAGGAGATGGAGGCCCCTTCCGGCGCTGCGCATTCGGATTACCTGCTCACGCAGCGCAGCCTGGACCAGTTGCGCGGCCAGATCTGGTCCCTGATCCTGGCCCCTCCCCATTACTACCGAGAAGCCGTTGCCAAACAGATGGCCGCGCAGAAGCAGCGCATGCAGTCGCAGGCCGAGGCCCGGGATCAAGAAATGCGCCTGGGAGTCGCGGTTTGGCAGACGGAGTATCTCAGTTTTCTGTTGACGGCCCTGTTGGAGACGGCGCAGGAGCAAGAGCCGTGAGGCGTGGGGGTAGCTACAGAACGGATCCGCGGCGCGGCACGTGTAAGCTTCAGGCGTGTTCCAACCCGATCATCCATCGCAAATCATGCTTTATCAATCGCGACGGCTTCACGCTGATCGAGTTGTTGGTGGTGATCGCCATCATTGCGCTACTTCTGGCGATCTTCCTCCCAGTCATGCGTGCCGCGCGGGAACGCGGCCAGCGGGCGGTGTGTCTGAGCAATCTCAGGCAACTGACGACGGCCTGGATCGCCTACGCCGACGACCACGAAGGCAAGCTCGCCAGCGGTTCCGCGTTCACCACACGGACAGGATTGGATAATAAGGGACGTATCCGGAAGCTGGAACCCTGGGTGGGAACGGCATTTCACTTCCCTGAGACCCGTTCTGCCCTGCTGGCAAATCCTGACAAAGGTGTTTTGTGGCCTTACCTGCGGACTGTTGATCTTTACCGCTGCCCTGGGGCTTGGCCCGGCCATGCGTTGAGCTACGAGGCTGTAAGTGCCGCCAACGGTGGCGTGCAAGTGCCCGGGACCTACCTGCCCGGCAGCGCGGGCTGGGAACTGGCAGAACTCGGCGTGCGCGTCCGGGATACTGTGCTGCGTCTGACCAGGCTGACCGACATCCGTAGTCCGGGCCCGTCGGCGCGCGCGGTGTTCGTGGATCGAGGGCATACGCCCGCGGACTCCGGGTTTTACGTCTACTATCTGGAGCCGAAATGGTACCGGAACTCCCCACCTCCGATCCATCATGGCAATGGCGCAACGCTCTCGGCGGCGGATGGTCACGCAGAGTACTGGAGTTGGAGCGGGCGCGAGACGACCGCCGGTTTGCCTCGTAACAGGGTCCCGGGTCTTCGGGGGCAACACATTGAGATTCTGCGTGGCGGGGACTTCAGCCCCAAGACCGACGATGGCTTGCACGACCTTCAGAGGCTCCAGCGTACGACCTGGGGGAGATTGGGGTATGCCGCGCCGATGTCGCAATAGTGTAAAGGAGGTGATGCCTATGCACTGAGTCTGTGTTGCTACGGCGCAGCAGCGAATAGCTCAGGAGATCGAGAAACACAAGAACGAAAGGAGTTGTAGTATGAAATGATCTGTGTGCTATACATGTGTGGCTGTCATCCTTCTTGTCTCTGCTACCGCCTTCGCCGATATCGAGTGGGACGGCGCTTACGAGGGCGACGCGGATGGCGGTCCTTCGTGGACGAGTGCAACCGCTCATGCAGACAGGTCCAACAGTAGCGATTCCTGCAGTGGCGAGGGATGGGAATGCCTGTACACCACGGAAGGGAAATACTGCACATGGGGCTACACCGTCTATGCATACGCGGACGTATGGTTGAGCCTGCACAGCGGTGAATCCTGTGGAGCCATGGCCGGTGGGTCCGCCAGCGCATATTGCTCGCGGGGTTACGGACACAGCAAGAGTGCGTATGTCTCTCTTTCGGATTCCGGCACGAATGGTAGATATGTCTCTGACTGGGATGCGGAAGACCCGCCGGGGGTGAGCTTGAACGGCGAGGGCTGGTTTGACCCCTTCGAAGGTGTCTCGGCGTCGCAATACGGTTTTGCCGCGGCAGGGGTATACCCCGGCGGGGGTGACACCGCGCACGCCCACGGGTGCATCCAGGCGTCGGTGAGTCTCAATTAGGATACCGGTTTTCTGTCACCCAGGGCCCTCGATGGTTGTAGGATGTTGATCCACCACGTTGTCTGCCCGGCGAGCGGTGTCCAGCGCAGTTCCGGGATGTTGTGATACCGAGAAGGACAGTGACCCATGCTTGCGGATAGCGTCTGCAGCGAATCGTTGGAGAACAGCACCCAAGGCCTGCTACCAAAACGCTTTACTGTACTTGCCACCGCAGGCGGGGTCACTGTCCTGGCGTTGCTCCTGGGGTGTGATGTTGTGCACGGGAATGCCATTGCTCGATGCGATCTGCGCATCTCTGAGTTCGCCTGCGAATTTCAACTTCCCGTCGGGGCGGGGCGTCTTGAAGGACGAATGGCTTCGGACGGTCTTCGGCACCGCGTCGCGATCTATTGGATCGAACCCGATGTCTTTCGTGAGGCTGCTTCATTTGTGCGCTACGCCGACTTGCTCTTTGCCTCGGGCATGGCGCACTATTGGATTCAGCCGGCCCAGCAGCGCGGGACTTTGGCACCCTCTCAGAAACAGACGGATCCCGTGCTGGGGCGCCAGGACTCAGTGGAAGCGATCATTCGCTTTGCCTTGACCACGGTAGGACGCAGAGGGATTCAGGATGAGGATGGAAGTATTCCGTGGGACCCTGCAAAGTTCTTTCAGAACAGTCGTGGCCTATCCGAATACAATTGCGAGTCCATGGCCAGTCGGGCGGACAGCAACGATTTGAGCGACGTTGGCGATTCACAAATGTCCACCTTGAATGTATCGTCCGCCGGAAGGAGGTATTCCAAACAGACGCGAAGTGACAACAGTCTGGTGTGGCGTGCCGATAGGGTCTTGTTTGCCCGGCCCATTGCTGTTGTGACCATAAGACACACGGGGCGCATTCGCGCGGCGGAGTGCCCAGGCGTTTTCGATGCCAATACTCTGGGGCAGTGGGCCCTGATACCAGAATGCTACAGGGCCTATTGGTCCTTCGATCAGGTGTACTCTGAGTTACCTGCTGCGCCGAACACGCGCATCTCCCGCGCGGCGCTCTATGACGAATTGGTATCCTACATGAATAACAACGCAGTGCCGGAGCGGATGTATCGCGCCTTGCATCGACTGCATTTCAAAATAGCTCTGCTGACAGATGATATGGATCGTGTTCACGCATCCGCTCAAGCTTCTGTTGCGGGACTGTGCCGGGACAACTCGATCACGACATACGAATGCCTCCGGGAGTTGGTGAGCATCGGCGGAACCCTCGCGGAATACTGCCCGCAGCAGGCCAGTGAATGGCTCCGCCCACTTGTCGAACAGACAGTGAGACACACCGGTCCGCGAACCTTGGGCGTCCTTGACAAGCTCATGCTGAACATCGAGGCAAACAACTGGTTCCTCTCCGCCAAGCTCCTCCTTGAGGAACTTGGCAGACAGGGCCTGATGCAACAAGGCGCCATAAGCGCCCGGTCTGCCAAACTCGAAGCAGTGCGTACTGCCCGAGACCGGGGTCTACCTGATCCTTGTGAATTGACTGCGACTGTTGGGCGGTATGTATCGCAACTCGATGCCTACCCTCGCAGGGGGCCCATTGACATGAACAACGTGCGTCATATTCTGGGAAAGGGGCTCAGGAAGTACTACGCGGATGACACTTCTCCCTCAATATCCCACCTTGTGGACAATGTGGTCCATTTGATTCGTCTCGTTGTTGGCGAAGGTCCTTTCTGTGGCGACCCCGCAGAACTCACCAGGTCTGTGGAGCGTTTCGCGGCGCTCTACCTTGCGGTCGCCAAGGCCACCGAGCCGATCGACACGGTGCTGGCGACGTTCTTGGCGCTGTCCTTTTGCGATATCTCTACCCCGGAAGATCGCGAGACCCTGTTCTCGCAGTTTCGAGAACACTGCGGCGCAGTCCAAGCCCAGGTGAACGCGATGCTGAAGGATCGGACGCTCGACTCGCTCGTCGCCTGCGAAGACGTCCAGGGAGTGTTCGATCGGTATGAGCGGATTTTCCGCAGGCATCTCGATGACCCCCTGTGGCCGGCGTTCAAGTTTCCTTTTACGACCAACGAGCGGGCGAGACTCGCCGGCAAGATGAAGCTGCGCCTCATGCAGTTGGTGCCATTCTTGGATGATCTCTCCTTGAAGCTCAAGTATGGGGGGCCGAGTCTGGAGTTGAAGGAAAAGACTGTGTATGAGGTTTCCCGTGCCGCCCAAGAGCTTCTGTGGCAGGCAGCATTCCTCCGCAATCCCCCGTATCCAGGCGTTGTGTGCCAGTACAGGGGTGGATACGGACTCACAGCCGTGATAAGGGGCCCCCTTTACGGAGAAGACGACGCGCCGAAGGACAAATTCAAGGCGATGAAGTACTTTCATCTTGGCCATCGACTTGAGGACGTCGTGTTGCGGGAACGGGAGTTGGCGAAATCCGCGATGGATAGGAGCACCGACGATGACACGAAGGCAACAGAAGAGAACTGACGGATGGCGTGCAGGAGAGAATGCCCGGATCTCGCGCCGGCTGGCTTTGGGCTCGTCGGGGTTGGCCGTGCTGGGGATGCTGTCGGGTCCCGCCTGGGGCAGGTCGGAGGACAAAGGCCCCGGGACCCAGCTTCCCAAGGAGATCCAAGAGCGGATCGAGAAATCCAAGGCATTCGGGGAGCGGATCCGCAGCGCCGAGAGCACGGAAGAACGGATGAAGATCATGGAGGAGCAGCGGGCGTGGCAGCGAACGCGGGCGGTGGACGACCTTAAGAGCCAGTTGGGGATCTCGGATGAGGAGTGGAGGGTTCTGAGGCCGAGACTCCAGGCCCTCTACAACCTGGTGCATCCGCTATCGCCGATGGGGCCGGGTGGCGGCCCGCCGAAGACCGAGGTGGAACAGAGAAGCCGGGAGCTGCGCGAGCTGCTGCAGGAGGAGAAGGCCCCAGCGGACCAGATCAAGACCAAGCTGACGGCCCTGCGCGCCGCCAAGGAGAAAGCCGCCCAGGAGTTGTCCCAGGCACGGCAGGGCCTGCGGCAACTGATGACGTTGCGGCAGGAGGCGGTGCTGGTCTTGAACGGCCTGTTGGATTGACGGCGCCGGATCGAGCGGGCCGCCGGCCTGACCGCGTCAGAACACGGGCGCCGCACCCATGAATAAGAGGATCGTGCCGGGCGTGGGTATCATGGAAGCAGGCCTCTCCCGCCTCTCCGTCGCTGGCGCGAAGGCCCACGGGCGGGACGCCCTTGATACTCATGGGCGGGACGCCCATGCTACGTGATTTGGGCTACCAGGTGGTCCAGGATCGGCCCGAGGTTGTCGTACTGGCGGTCGCTCAGCGTGCGCCGCGCCAGTTGGCCCTTCTGATTTTTGTACGTGACGACGAAGAAGCCCTTCTTCTCGAAATGGGTCTTGTCGATCGCCTCGATGGCGTCGTAGGGGATCTTCCGGCCGCCGGAGAAGACCAGCGCCTCGTCGGCGGCCACCAGCTTGCGGTTGCGGATCGCGTACCAGTACGCGCCGAAGAACAGCGCCCCGGCGATCAGGAAAGGCGGAGACTTCTGATTGATCACCAGCGTGCCGTCCGGCTTCCCCTCCTCGGTCGTGTATTTCTTGATGAATTCCTCGTTGAAGTATCCGTCGTAGCCGAACCAAAGGGCCAGCCCGACGCAGACCACGATGGCAATGATGAAATCGTTTCGCTTGGATTTGCTCAGCGGTGCTTCGATAGACATGGAGACCCGCTCCCGTTCCTCGCGCCTCTCAAGGCGACCGTCTTTGGGCAATCACCTCGGCCAGCGGTTGGACGAAGTGCTTCAGGATCCTCTCGTTCATCAGTTCTTCGGCCAACTGGCATTGCCGCTCGAAGCAGGCCACCGGATCGAACCGCTCGCTGCCCTTGGGATATTGGCGGACCGTCAGCGACAGCGTGATCGCCTCGTCGCGGTTCTGCTCCTTCTCGCCGGGCTCGAAAATGCTGGTCTTCGATTCAATGTTCACGCGGGCCTGGGTGTACTCGTCGGCCGAGAGCGTAATCACCATGGAAGGCGAGTACACGATCGGCTTGACGTGCGGCCAGTCCAGCAGCCACCCGAAGGCGCTGGTGGCGAACAAGGCCTCGGCGATGACCTCATCGTGGCTGCCGGCGCAATCGAAATCCATGGCCAGCGTTATATCGATGGAATCGACGTCGAGCGGGGTCACGCCCAGCATGTACGGCATCAGCTCCAGGACCACCTTATCCTGCTGGTACGCCTCCTCGACGCTCGCGGGATTCACCAGGCCCGAGCCGATCCGGTCCGTTTCCAGGCTCACCCACCGCGATTGCCCCGAGACCGGATCGTCCTCCAGGCAGTATTCCCCATTATCCCGCCGGGAAAACCGCCCCATCACGGGAAACTGCTTCTGGATGCGCTCGAAGAACGTCAGAATCGTATCGCGCGACGTCGGCAGATCCAATTCCGTGTTCACGTACATGTCGATGTAGAAATCGTCGCAGAAGGAGCTGTAACTGTTCGCCGGCATGAGGGAAAGAACCCTCCACAGAATTCTTTCGGTATCCACTGAGCCGTGAAGCACCCGGACTTCGGGCCTGTACCGGCTCATATCTTATCATTATACACTCGACCAGAGATTTCCCTATACTATTTTCCATCCGAGGCCGGATTCTAACCGGCTTCTCTTCGGATTTCAAACTGTATTCACTCCAAAATTTTCCGTGGATTCGCTATTTTTCCCACTCCCGCCCCCGCACCGGCCTCCAAAACACCCATTTTTTGAGACTGTAGCAGCGTTACAGAGTAGTTTTTCACCTTCGGGGCTGTGGTTGGACGATATCTCCAAGAAAAGGGTCTCTTGGAGATATGGTCA
>VGYL01000108.1 GCA_016872975.1 Planctomycetota bacterium | reverse complement strand
TTCGCGTCCTTCGACGCTATCGGCTTCATTTCGCTCATGGAAGCCAAGACGGGCCGGCAGCCGACCCGCTGGCTGGAGCAGCAGCTCTACAAACGCGACCGGTTCAACGACGCCGCGGAGTTTTCCGCCAAGCTCGTCCGCGAGTTCGTGCCGGGCGCACGGGTGAGCCACGACATCGCCGTCGTGCCCGCCAAGCCGTCGTGGAACATGCCGCGGATGACCAAAGTGATCGATGCCTTCATCCAGTCGGACCTGGAGCACTTCGACAAGCGTAACAAGGACCGCCTCGGCTCCGGCTACTGGTTTGGCTACTACCAGAACGAGACGGGCGAGTGGCAGATGCGGACCAAGCCGTGGGAGTCGCTGTTCCAGGGTGGCAAGGCGATCGCCTGGTGGCCCGGGAATCTCGCGTTCACCACCGATCTGAGCGCGCCCTTGCTCTGCCTGAAACAAGCCAGCGAGGAGATCCGCGATATCCGCAACGGCGCGGACCAACTGCTCATGGCCGCCAACAAGCGGGTGGACCCGATCCTGATTCTCTGGTCCTGGGAGTCCTGGATGGCCGCCATCTGCAACCCGCTGGAGACGGACTGGTTCAATGCCGTGAACAGCTTCATCAACCTGTTCCGCCGCACCGGCCTGGACTACCAGTGCGTGGGCGAGGATTTCCTGCTGGAGAGGCTCCAGTTTGGCCCCGAGCAGCGGGTTCTCGTCCTGCCGGCCAGCCAGTCCATCTCCCGCGCGGCAGTGGAGAAGATCCGGGCCTTCGCCGCCGCCGGCGGCATCGTGATCGCCGACTACCTGCCCGCGACCATGGACGAGTATCTGCGGCCGTATGGAGCGGCCCCCGCAAAACCTACGGGCGAGGTGAAGTTCGAGACCTGTCCGAAGTGCAAAGGCAAAAAGGTCATCCACCTCGGCGGAGCCGGCGATCCGCTCGGCAACTGCCCTGTCTGTGGCGGCACGGGCTCGGTGGCCAAGGGCGGCAGTCTGGTCCTGGACAAGAGCATCCTGGACGACGTCTTCGACTTCACGAAGAAGGGCATCAAGCCGTCCGGCAAGGGCTACGGAGTCTTCCTCAAAGGTGCGCCCGCGCGGGACGAGTGGCGGGCCCTCCGCACCATGCTGACCGAGAAAGGCGGCGTGCGCAGCGACCTCGAGGTGCTCGACATTCTCGGCAACACCCGCACTGACTTGCGCACTTTTGTGTTCGACAGCGGCCCGGCCCTGTTTGTCGGCGTCCTGCCGGACAAGACCGTGGCCGATCCGCCTGGCGAGGAGTTCATCCTCAAGACTGCAAACCCCATGCACGCCTACAACGTCCGCACCCATGCCTATCTGGGGCGCTCGGCGGCCATCACCGCCGGCATCCTCCCCACCCAGGCCAAGCTCTTCGCGCTCCTGCCGGCGCGCATCGAGGGACTGGCCGTCATCGCCGACAAGACAACCAGCCGCCCCGGCGAGGTGGTGTCGTTGGACATCAAAACCATGCCGGAGTCGCTGAAGGAGGTCTCCTTGGCGGTCCGTGTGGAGGTGCTGAAGGACGGCAAGGCCATCGAAGCCCACACCAAGAACCTCACCCTGAAAGGCGCGGCGCGACACCCCGTCCCGCTCGCGCTCAATCAGGAGCCGGGCGAATACACCGTGCGGCTGACCGAGGTCATCTCCGGCCAGCGACAGGAAGTGAAGATCAACGTGGAGGCCAAGCGATGAAGAGATACCTCACCCTGACACTCACCGCGCTGCTGGCCCTGGTCACCGCCGCCCATGCCGCGGACAACCTCACGCCCAGCCTGATCCGCGATGGCGGGATGGAAACGTGGCGGGAGGTGCCCCCGGAGCAGCCCCTTTTCAACCGGCTGAAAACCCTGCAAGTGTCCCGGGCGGACAACGGCAGCATCCTCATGCCCTCGGCCTACGAGCAGGGCGGCATCAGCGTGGTCCAGCGGGAGGACAAGGATGTCTTCTCCGGCAAGTTCGCGCTGCGACTGAAAGCGGAGTCGTTCTACTTCTATGAAGGCTTCCAGGGTGCCTATGCCGCGCGGCGCGGGGACATTTACGTGTCCCGGTTCATGGCCAAGGGCAAGGGCAGTGCAGCCATGCATCTCACCGTTTACGGAGGCGGCAGCGCCTACACGCTGGAGCAAAAGGGAACGCCGCAGCCTGACAAGTGGACCTTGATCGAGCAGCGCATCCTGGTCGGCGGCGCCACGCCCGACCGCATCTATCCGCGCCTCTCCGTCACCGGCGACATGCTCATTGACGATGTCTTCATCGCCCGCGTGCTGCGGAAAGAGGACGCCGTGGCCGCGCAACCGGTGCCCCAGGAATACGACGAGCGCATCGCCTTCGCGCCGGCGGCCGCAACGGCTCCGGTGATCGATGGCCAGCTCGACGAGGAGTGCTGGAAAGCGGCCACACCGTTTTCCGGATTCCGCATCGCGTCCGAGCAGGGCCTCCTCGTGCCAGAGCAGGCATCCGTCCGCGCGGCCTACGATGAAAAAGCCATCTACCTCGGCTTCGAGATCCCCTTGGCCGACGCCGACCGCGTGCTGGCCGAGTTGAAGGCCAAGCCGCGCAAGGGCGATCCCGCCGGAGAGGTCTATTCCGCCCAGCACTCGATCGAGGTCTTCCTTCAGCCACCGGGGCAGGCCCGGTATGTGCAATGTGTGGCTTCGCTGGACGGCTGCCGTTTCGACGGCACCGGATTGGGCAAGGAGAACGCAGCCTGGACCGGCCAATGGACCTTCGGCATCCGCGCCGCGAAAGATCGCTGGACGCTGGAAATGAGAATCCCGGCCAGCGACCTCAATGTGCGGCGGATCGCATCCACGGAAGGCTGGCGGCTCAACATCGTGGACAACCGCGAAGGCAACTACGCCACCTGGGCGGCGGTCGGAAACAACTACCACAGCCCTTTCAGCTTCGGCGCGCTGGTCACCCAGGATTTCGCCGTGTGGCGGCAGGGCAAGCTCAACACCTGGGACACGCTGCGCCAGAAACACTCCGCCGCCGCGGAGAAGCTCCACCTCGCCTTCACCGACCGCCTTGGTCGAACCGCCAGATTCTCCCAGGCACTGCCCGCGCCGACGGCCGGCGCGAGGCTGGATTGGCAGGCGATCACGCGGATCTACGCCCAGATGAACTTCGTCGATGCCGTGTACCGCGGCATGGAGGCGGAAATCGCATATGCCCGGATGCTTTCAAGCACGAATCCATGAAATCCGTTCACACATACACCACAAACCACACCATGAAACGCCATGAAACACACCCTCACAACTGCCTGCATCCGTTGGAGATCCGTTTGGCTGGCCGTTTCTCCGACCCTCGCCACCCTCCTGCTCGCATCCTTCGCCGCGCTGCACGCCGCCGAGCAGAATACCGCTCGCGCAGAGAACGCGCCCGGCATCACCGGCGTGACGAAAAGTCCGGTGCGGTTGCATATGCCTGCCGACGCTCCGAAGGGGGACACGATCCATTATGGTCTTCTACGACGGGAAGCAATTTCGCTTCGTGGACAAATCGCTGCCGGTGGGCCAAGACCTGTGGACGGAGGACAAACGCTGGCGCTTGCACGCCCCGTCTGCGCTTGCCACGGGCATTCCCGACGGCGACGATCTACTGATGTGCGTGAAAGCAGGATCCGATCAGGGGACATTCTCCGGCGTTTGTGGCTGGGCGCGACGCACCGAAGGCTGGCGGCCTGTCTCATTCCACCCGATGCAGGAGGCGGAGCGCGTGATGGAGGCCGATCTTGCGCGGGATACCGACGGCTCGCTGCTTTTCGCGTTCCGGCCTGCGGATCGTGCCCCGAAGGAAAACTACGCGTTGCGCGTGTGGCGCTCGCGAAATGCCGGGGTGAGTTGGGCGCGGATCGTGAATGTGCCGGAGACCATCGGCGTCGAGCCGCGCACAGTGGGAACCGCAGCGGACGGCTCGGCCTTTGTCATCGGCAATCCCGTCCAGTCCGACCACTCCTATTTCCGCGAAGCGCTGTGAAGGTCGCGGCTGGCTCTCCCGAAGGATTGTTGACGCAGAAGATGCGCAAACCGGAAGGCTACCGATTGGTGGCGACGCAGAATGGCGTGCAAGTTATCGGATTCGACGCGGCAGGGGCAATGTATGGCTGCCTGGATCTGGCGCGGCGGGTGCGGGAAGCGGGGCGCTTGCCGCGCGGTCTCGACGTGAGCGACGCGCCCGCCCTGTCGCTGCGCGGCGTGTACATCCTCTTGTCAAAAGGGGGACGCAGCTCTTTCCTAAGGCATGACATTTGTGGTTAGGCGAAGGCAGAACAGGATACAAACATGCGAACGATCGGCAGAGCGTTAGGAATTGGCATCTGGGCCGTCATGGCGTGCTGCCTGCCCCGGCTGGCAGTCGCGGAAGTCAGCGTGGTGCGCGAGGGCAAGGTGCTCGCGGTGGTGGTGACTGCGGAGAAGCCGTCCGCAGTGGCAGCTTATGCGGTCAAGGAGTGGGTGAGCCATGTCGAGAAGGCGACCGGCCAGCGGCTGCCGGTGGCCGTTGAGACAAACATTCCCGAAGGGTATGCGAACCGCATCTTCGTAGGTGCAACCCGGTCGGCGCTGAAGCAAGGGATTGATGCGAACAAGCTGGCGGACGAGGAGTGCGTTCTGCGCACCGTGGGTGGGGATCTTTACATCGTCGGCAAGGAATTAGCCCCGGAAGAGGCGGCGCGGCAAGCGAAGGAGTTGAACGCCAAGCTCAGCGTGCATTCGCGGATGCGGAGTATGCTGTTCGGGATGTATGACACGAAGGACGCCGAACCAGGCCTGTCCTGGATGCTGACCGAACCTCTCAGCGCCTACTGCGCAAACAGCGGCACGCTGTTTGGAGTTTATGAAGTGCTGGAGCGGCATCTGGGCGTGCACTGGCTGTGGCCCGGGGACCTGGGCACATCTGTGCCACGCCGGACAACGCTGCGGATTCCCGAGCTTGACGAACGGGTCAAACCGCGGCTGCGATCCCGCGATCTCGGCGGCTATTATTGGCATGAGAGCCGGGCGCTGGGATGCATCTACGGCAGGAAGACCGCACCGGTTTTCTCCCGGAGCGGCATTCTGAGCGAGAGCTTGTTCCGCAAGCTGGTCTATCCGGCCGAAGAGGCTGCCTACGAATACGGACGAGCCCTGGACGTCTTCAACCGGCGGCATCGGAAACTCGCACAGGAAGCGGGAGGCGTGCCCCCGAATCGGCACCAGGTCGCGGGCAACTTCTGGTGGTGGCGCGATTACGGGAAGCCACACCCCGAATGGTTTGCCATGCGCGCGGATGGCACGCGCGGTCCGAAGGGTGAGCAGCAACCCGGCGCGGAGGGTCTCTGCGTGTCGAATGCGGAACTGCGCCGGTTCATCGTGGAAAAAGCCTGGGATGGCGGCGACCAGTTGATCCTGGGTGAAGCGGATATTGACGGCGAAACCATGTGTCATTGCTCGGACTGCAAGGCATGGGACGGTCCCCAGGAGAAGGATTTCCCGGAGATGATGCGGCCCAAGTACACACCGAGCGCCACGGGCGCCCGTTATGCGCGTTTCTGGAAAGAAATCCAAGAGCTGGCGGTCAAGCGGAATCCGAATGTCAAGATCACCGCTTACCTCTATCACAACACGCTGCCCGCGCCCCTCACCGGCATCCAGCTGAACAAGGACATCTTTGCCGAGTTCTGCATCTACGGTGGTTGGGACGGGTGGTATCCGATGAGCCAGGAAGAGGACCAGTGGTATCGGAAGCAGTGGCTGGGCTGGGAAAGGACAGGCATCAGCATGGTCAACCGCTCCAATTGCCTCCTCAGCAACTACGTCACGCCGAACATCGTGACCTGGCAGTCGGGTGAGTTCCTCAAGTTCTGCTCCGATCACGGAATGATCGGCGTCTCCTTCGAGTCGTATCCGTTCAGTTGGGCGGCGCAAGGACCGATGGCCTACATGTATTACCGCCTGGTTGAGAAGCCGGACCTGAAGATCGGCGACATCCGGCAGGAGTATTTCTCTGCCTTTGGTCCGGCGGCCAGGTCGGCGGAAGAATACTTCGACTACTGGGAGACTTATGCCCGCACCCGCCCCGCCGTCGGCAGTGTGGAGACGGGAGACAAACACGGAGCGTTGGAGAAACTGCGGAGAGCCCGGGGCCACTACCTGGCTTATCCGCCCAAAGTCTATGCTCCCGCCCAGGCCATCTTGCAGCGGGCGCTGGCGGAAGCGCGCCGGGATCCGTTGCCCGAGTATGCGGCACGGGTGGAGTTCCTGCAGGCTGGCATGACGCACGCCCTTCTGGCGACCCGCATTCATGACTTCCTGGATTATGACGGTCCGGGAGCACAGGTTGGTTCCGCGCCAAAGGCCAACCCTGAAAAGTTGAAGAAGGCCAGAGAGGCTGTGCGCGAGCTGATTCAGTTCCGCCACGACCCGAAGAACCGGTTTGTCGCCGACTATTACGGCAACACGGTCGTGGAGAGAAACTTCATCCTCAACCTCGAGTCGCTGCTGGCGGACGATACGGACCTCAAGAAGAAGGCACGCTGATATCCCGTCCCCGAGGTCGCGCGGAATCATCTCAACCTATGGTCCCGAGAACTTCGTCGTCCCCAAGAAAGAACTGACAAGACCATGAAGCCCACCCTCACACTCATCGCCATCCTGTCGCTCGCTTGTTTCCTGATCCTTGCAGCCGAGGCGCAGACTCAAGTCGCCGGACCGGCCTCGGCCCGCGGCTATGCCGTGTTCGCGAACTCCTACCTGGAGCGCGGCAACCAGCACACGTTGCCGTCCGCCGGAGAACTGGACCGGCCGCTGGAGCTGTTCGCCGCGCCGGGCGACTTCGAGCCGGCGACTTTTGCGATCCGCCCGGACCGCGACCTGCGGGCGGTCGCCGTGACGGTCGAGGGTGACCTCGCCGGGCCCGCAGGCGGCACCATCCCCGCCGGGAATGTCACCATCCGTACCGTCGAACGCATGAAGCGCTGGCTGAGCGCGGCCGAGTACGAACCGGTGGAGTGCTTCCTGCCGCGCACGGGGCCCCGCGACCTGCCGGCCAGCCGCACCCAGCGCTACTGGCTGACCGTCCACGTGCCGCCGAAGGCCGCGCCCGGCGTTTACGAAGGGCGGGTGCGCATCGCCCCGGCCGGGGCCGAGCCGTACCTCCTGCCGCTGCGGGTCGAGGTGCCGCCCATCCGGCTGGCGCCCCCCGAGGGTATGAACTACTTCATGTACTTCCGCCTCAGAGACTTCGCACCGGAGCTGCGCACCGAGCGTTTCTACCTCCTGTGCATGGAAGACATGCGCGACCACGGGATGACGACCAACACGCTTTACGCCTACCCCTCGGGCCCCGGCTGGCTGGACCTGAACCGCGACAACAACGACGAGATGCCGATGCGGCGGCAGATCGAGCTGATGCGGCAGTCCGGGCTGCTGGCGCCCTGGTCTCAAGTCCCTTGGATCGGCGCGGAATGCTACGGCCCCGACCTGTGGAAGCTGGTGCAGGAGACCGCCAAGCGGGAGACCTGGACGGAAATCCTGTTCTACTTCGTGGACGAGCCGTGCGAGGGGCGCTACGAGCGGGTGGACGCCTGCATGGCTCAAGTCGCCGAGTTCCGCAAGCAGCATCCCGGCCTGACTTTCCGCACCACCACCGCCGGCGCGGCCAATCCGGAAGTGTCGCGCTACTACGACGTGTGGATCGGCGCCGGCGAGGCCGAGATCGCCCGGGCCCGGGCCGAGGGCAAGACGGCTTGGGACTACGACTGCGGCCTGGCTCCCGTGGACGCCCATACCGACCGCTACTACTTCGGCCTGTGGGCGTGGAAGTCCGGCATCGGCGGGGTCTCTCACTGGGCCTACTACGACGCCGGCATCATGAACCGGTTCGACGTGCAGGCGCCGTGGCGCAACTCCCCGGAGTGCCTGACGGAGTACACCCACAACTTCAACTTCGTCTACCCGACGCCGGACGAGTTGATCCCCAGCATCGGCTGGGAAGCGGTTCGCGAGGGCATTGACGACTATCGCTACCTGCACACCCTGCAGAAGACCGTCGAGACGGCGCGCGGCGCCGGGGCCAAGGAAGAAACGCTGCGCCCTGCGGTCGCCTTGCTCGAAGAGGTGAACCGCCGTATTCGCTCGGAGAGCCGCGGGGAGGCGCGGGGCCACGCCGCTGCCGTTAGTCAGGGCGCCCGGGATTTCGAGCGGCGTCCGCCCCAGCCGGAATGGACCCCCGCCGAGTACGAGCGTCTCCGCCGCCGTGTCGCCGAGCAGATCGCCGGCCTGAACCGCGCGGGCTTCGTCTACCAGCCTGCCTGGGAGCCCCCGACCGCGCGGACCGCCCACCCGGCGGGGCCTTCCTTCCCGGCCGCGGGCGCCGCAGCCGCGGCCGATCCAGCCGAGTCGCTGTGGGAGGCCTGCGACGACCTGGGCAAGACCAACCCACTCTACGGGCAGCTCTGCTGGCGGCCCAAGGCTTTCGAGAACGAGTTCATCGGCAAACTCGAGGTCAGCGCCCAGGAGAAGGTCGAGGGCACGGGCAGCGTGCACTGGGTGGTGACCCGCGCCGACGTGGAGGAGCGTCGCAAGAAGACCCCGGAGTTCAGCGATCTCAAAATGCACTACCTGTACGGCCGAGACTGGTCTGCGTACACGGAACTGCGTTTCAACGTCAAGTGCGAGAGTCCCCGGCATCCGCCAGTCTACGTGATGCTCATGGGTGCCAAGTACCCGTACCGGCAGATCCTGGCGGAGAACGAGGTCACCCAAGGCTGGAAGGAGATCCGCTGGGACCTCAAAACCGCGGACGTCGGCCGCTCCGAGCAGTGGGGCATGATCATGAACTACTTGCGGTTCTTCGCGGGGGCGACGGAGTTCGGTCTCGATCTGTACATCGACAATCTGCGTTTGGTGGGCCCGGCCCCGCAGGACGCTACCGGGACGGGCGGACGATGACGGGCAGGTGCGCCTTCTGCGAGGGACCGGAAAGGAGTAGCCCCATGACGTGGAAGAACGGCAAGAAGAAGGAGTCCCCAATGGCTTGGAAGAACTGGAAGAAGTGGGTCTGCTCGATCACCTATGACGCGGGTCGCCAGAGACTGCTCGTCCACGCGCTGCCGTTGACGATTGAACGGCGTGAGTCGGCTGGGAAAATGCCCAAAGACCTGCGGGAGCGGATGGTGGCGCTGGCGCGCAGCACGGACAAGGTCCTTCTCTCATGAGGAGTCTTGCATGAAGACGATGACCCACAGAGAGCGCCTTCTACGCGCGTGGAACCATGAACCGGTAGACCTTCTCCCGTGCAGTGAGAACCCGAAAGACCGTTGAGGAAAGAACAGGACCCATGGCACACATGACACGCCCCAACATTCTCTTCATCACCACGCACGACACGGGCCGGCACTTCGGGTGCTACGGCAACCCGACGGTCAACTCGCCCGCCGTGGACCGGCTCGCAGCCGAAGGCGTGCGGTTCAGCAACTGCTTTTGCGCCGCCCCCAAATGCAGCCCGAGCCGGGCCGCCATGATGACCGGTCGCTGGCCCCAGGCAAACGGCGTTCTCGGACTCACCCATGCCCCGCACTGGTGGGAGTATAACCCGGACGAACGTCACTTGGCCGCGGTTCTGCGCGAGGCTGGCTATGCAACACACCTGTTCCACTTCCAGCACGAGACCGAGGATCTTTCGCGGCTCGGGTTCGACGAGTTTCACGCCATGCCGGCGCCGCACGGATCCGACGAGATGCCCGAGCCGTACGTCCACCGTCCCGCTGCCGAGGTGGCTGCGGAGTTCGCCGCGTTTTGTGGCCGTCCGCAACCCCGGCCGTTCTTCGTCCAGGTCGGGTTCTTCGAGACCCATAATCCGTTGCCTTTCGGCGGCAACACCGGCGACGACAGCTGCGGCGTTACGGTCCCCGCGTATTGGGCCGACACCGCGCCGACGCGCGAATTCTTCCGCATGCTCCAAGGCGCTGTACGCCAGGTCGATGCGGCCGTCGGGGTCATGATCGAGGCACTCGCCGCGAACGGGTTGGATGACAACACCCTGGTGGTCTTCACCGTGGACCACGGGCTCTCCTATGCCCGCGCCAAGGGCACGCTCTACGACAAGGGTCTCGAGGTCGCGCTCGTCATGCGCTGGCCTTGCGGCGGCGTCCGCGGCGGCCGGATCTGCGACCGGCTGCTGAGCAACATCGACGTGTTTCCCACGGTACTCGAATTGGCCGGCATTCCCGTCCCGGCCAACGTGCACGGAATCGGTTCTGCGGAGTCCGCGCGCGGCGAAGAGCCGCGCCGGCCGCCGCGCGACGCCGTGTTCGGCCTGTACCAGTGCGGCCCGGTCCACCGCTGCATCCGCACGGCCCGCCACAAACTCATTGTCAGCTTCAGCGGCCATCGCCTCTACGACGTCCCGGTCGACCCGAAGCAGGCCCGCACCCAGGCCGGGCCGGCCGTGGAACTCCACGACCTGGAAACGGACCCGATGGAAACGCACAACTTGGCCGGCGTTCCCGAACACGCCGGGACGCGGCAGGCGTTGCTGGGCCGCCTGATCGAGCACCTGCGCGTGCTCAACGACCCGATCCTCACCGGGCCGATCCCGGATCCGTATTATCTGAGAGCTGTGCGGGAACTCGGCTTGCCCGCCGGCGCTGGCAAGGCCACAGCGCCGTCTCCGCAACCGCAACCACAGGGGAGGAACTGACCCATGCCTTTCCATCGCGTTTTGCCTGAGCATCGCGCCCGCGCCCTGCGCTTCATTCAGGGCGAACCCAGCCGAGAGCTGGTCTGGTCGTTCGGCAGCTTCACCCAGACGTCCTACACCGGGATGCTGGGCCCCGAGCCGACCTACGAGGCCCGTGTGCGCCTCCACATGCAGATGGACAGCTGTTTCCTCTGGCACAATGCGAGCCCGTACCGGGAGACGTGGGAGGACGTGGAATGCCTCCGGCGCCGGCAAGACGCGGAGGAAACGCGCGAATGGGTCCTCCCCGAGGGCCGCCTGCTGGAGCGTCGAGTCGACGACCAGATCGTCGAGTTCCAAGTCAAGAACCCGAAAGACCTGAAGACGTTCACCGCGATGTGTCGCCGCCTGCGCGTCGAGCCCGCCCCGGACAGCTACCGGCAGGCCCGCGAGATTGCCGCCGGCGGGCCGTACGGCCTGCCGCCGCAGCCGCTGGCGCTCGTGGCGCCGGCGTCGCCGGTGCAGGAACTCCTCCAGCGCGTCACCGGCGTGGAGACGTTCTACTACCTGCTGGCGGACGCGCCGGAGGCCATGGAGGAACTGCTGGAGACCCTGCAGGAAAACCAGCGCCGGCGGTATCGCATTCTCTCCACCTTCGACGCGGATCTCTGGTACCAGGCCGAAAACACATCCACCACCCTGATCTCGCCCACGATCTACGAACAACTCTCCCTGCCGCACATCCGCGAGTTCGCGGATGCCGCCCACGCCGCCGGCAAGCGGGCCATCGTCCACATGTGCGGACTCTTGCGGGGGCTCATTCCCCTGCTGCGGGAAACCGGCATGGACGGCATCCACTCGCTGACTCCGCCGCCCGTCGGCGACGTCCCGTTCGATCGGGCCTTCGGCGAGTTCCCGCCCAACTTCTCGATCCTCGGCCGGCTGAACAGCGGCCACTGGCTAGGCCGCTCCGAAGCCCAGATGCTGGCCGAGTTCCGGCGCATGGTCCCTCCCCGCCTCGTCCAGGAACGGCCGTTTGTGCTCTGGATCACGGGGGACAGCGTGGATCACATCCCGCGGCGGGATTTCGAGAGCCTCAAGTGCGCCCTCCTCCGATTCCGGGACGAGTTGGCCGCCTGTCACTGAGGAAAGGACGACCATGCCGCGACGGGTTGAATCGCCCAATGTCCTGCGGATCCTCGCCGACCAGCATCATGCCGGCTGTCCCGGCTGCATGGGGCATCCGCAGTTGCGGACCCCGCACCTCGACGCGCGGGCGGCGCAGTCGCGCGCGTGCGCGCGGGCAGTCCGGTGCGCTGATGAGGCTCAGGTCAGAAAGGGTTGAAAGAGTGACATCCGATAAGTTATCAAAAAAGAGATGCATCATGAAAAGAAGAAAATGTGTTGTGACCAAAGCCGTTGTGCTGCTTGTGAATAGCCTGCTTCTTCTCCCGGCGCGAGGAAACGCGGGGGTGTCAACGGGAAGCCAGCAAAACTACAGGCGTCCGGCACTCACGGCGCCAATGCTCAAACAGGCGCCGGTAGTGGACGGCAAGGTTGATCGATCCGAATGGCAGGGGGCGGCGCAAGGTCTGCCGCTGATGGATCGCTTTTCCGGCGCGATGCCGGAAGAAAAGGGCGTGTTTCAGATCGGGCACGACGCAGCGGCTCCTTACGTGGCATTCCGTTTGGAGCGTCCGCCTTATGCGCGCCAGCCCGGCGCGGAGGACCGCATCGAGTTCTTCGTGCATCCGGAGAGCAACGGCCCCGACTTCACCTTCATCCTCTATCCTGACGGCCGGAAGTTGGAGGGATTGCGGACCGCCAGCGCCGACCTGGGCTGGGAATGCCCGTGGGACGGTGCGGTGCGGGTCACGGAGACCGGCTGGGAGGGCGAACTGCGCATCCCGTTCACGAGCCTCGACCGGAAAAGCGCGCCGGCGGCCGCCTCAACGTGCATTGTCACGGCCGTGTCAAAGCGGTCATCCACGGGTTCGCGGAGGTGGGGGCTGATGTCTTCCATTGCTTCGAAGCTCCGCCCATGGGGGACA
>VGYL01000107.1 GCA_016872975.1 Planctomycetota bacterium | reverse complement strand
CCTTCAGGAGAGGCTGTCGGCCGAGATGGAGCAGCGTTTGCAGGCCGGTTTGGCTACGAACGAAGCGAATCTCCATCTGGCGCTGGCGGACCAACTGCGGGGCGATTTGCAGCTTTTCGCCGCCCAGTTCACGGCCGGCTCGGAACGACGGCTGGAAAGGACGGTCGCCGAGCTGATCCAACTGATCGAAGAAGCCCGGCTCAAAGACCGCCAGTACGTGGCCGAGGCCCTGGACCGGATCGAGCAGAGCCGTGTCCAGGACAAGACCCGGATCGTGCGCTCCCTGGCCGCCCTGACCCCCCAGGCCACGCCGGCCATGCAAGACGCAACAACGACCCGGTAGAAAGCCAAGAGAGAGGTGAAGCCACAGAGGACACAGAGAGGACTGAAGATAGGAAGGTGAGAAGGTAGGAAAGTCAGAAGGTGAGAAGGCATTTCGACCTTCTTCCTTTCTCTGTGTGCCCTCTGTGGCCAAGACATGGCCTGGCCGTAAAGCGGATCATTGAAACTGAACCATGACCCGCTCCCAGGGCCGCAAGGCCCTGGTTTGTAGTGTGCTCGTAAGAGCATATCTGTGAAAGGATAGAATCGTGATCCGCATCGAGCGAGCTTTCGTGGCTGTGATCGTGTTGGCCCTGTTGCTCCCGAGCTTCAGCCGGGCCGGACAGGCTCGGGACGGCACAGGCACAACCGTTTCCGAGAAGATTCTCACGATCTCCGGCAGTGCCGGTCTGAGCGGTGTCGTCCTAAAGGGGCTGCCCGGCAGTCCGATCACGGATGCGACAGCGGGCTACGCCGTCGCCGTACCCTATGGTTGGGCCGGCAAGGTGACGCCCGACAAAGAGGGGTACACGTTTTCGCCCACCTTCCGGCAATACCCGAAGATCGCCTACGACCTGCCGGGTCAGGACTACAAGGCCGAAGTGCGGATGCTCACCATTTCTGACCGAATCATGGTCGGCGATGAGCCTATTGCCGAGGCGAGTATAACGGCGGAGCCGGGCGGCTATACCACCATGACCGATTCGCTGGGGCGGTACATCATCAAGGTGCCCTACGGATGGAGTGGACGCGTGACAGTTGAGACGGGAGACGGCTCCAAGGCAGTCGCCGCGTTTGGGAACGTCAGGAGCGACTACATCGACGGACGACCCGTCCCCTCGGCCGGGTCGCCGCCGTCATTCCTGTCCCGAATACCGGCCCCCGGGCGGCCGGTTCTGCCGAGCCCGGCGGGCAATGTCTTCGTGATTCCCACGGCCCCAGTGGTGCCGGAGACGGTCGCCGAGACGACGGAGGACCTGCGCATCATGTTGCAGATTCTGCGGGAGAAGGTCACGGAGCCGCGGATGATCCGGGGCGCCTTCATGGATTTCGGCAGTTTCTTCGACGACCGAAACCGGGCGCTGGAGGCGTTTCACCTGCAAGGTTCGGCCGCGGTGTTCGTGCTGGAGATGGATGCGCCGTTCTCACCGGCGGCCCAACCGCGGAGCGAGGACCAGGTGCGGCCGGAGGCCGCCGATCCGGTCTGGCAAAGGGCGCGGCAGAAACTCTACGCGCCGCCGGACCAGGCGATCCCCGGCTCACCCGGCGCACCGGGCGAAACGCGGGAAATGGACTTCCAGCAGTTCCAGGAGGACCTGCTCCAAACGCTCCGCCACGCCGCGAATCTTCGCCACGTGGAGCCGAATGAAGCGGTCATTCTGACCATCGTCGCCCGCGAGGAATCCGCCGGCTGGCCCGGCGCTGGCGCCGGTGCTGGCGGCTCGTTTTCGAATCGGGGCGGCATCTGGTTCGAGGGCGGCAGTGACAGCTCCAGCAGCGGCACGTTCGGCCCCTCCGGCGGGACCTCGCAGGCGGATTCCCGCAGCTACTCCCGCGGCTCGGCGACCAGCCGGGCCCGCCCCGGTTCCGATTCGGCGGGCGTGGCCGCGCCAAGCACCGTCCTGACCCTCCAGGCGAAGAAAGCCGATATCGACGCCTTCGCGCAAGGCGATCTGAATTTCGAGCAGTTCCAGCACCGGGTCAAGACGTTCACCTATTGAGAGGAGAATCCGGCGATGGGGAAGAAGACAGTATTGCTGAGCTTGATCCTTGGTATCGCACTCTTCACGCGGGCCAATCGGTCTTTCTCCGGGGCTCGGCCCCCGCGCACGCCGGCCGACCACCAGCACTGGGTCCAAGAGCAGAATCGCAAGCACAAGCAGCGGTTCGACGAGTTCCAGCGCCAGGTGGAAGAACAGCGGGGGGAGACCCAGGAACGACAGAAGGCGTCGCGAAAGATCACAGAGGAATACTCGGATGAGGCGTATCGAGAAGCCGTGGGCGCGACGGCCGAGCAATGGAGGACCATCAAGCCCAGATTCGAGCGAGCCCGACAATTGGCGAACACACCCGCCATCCGTATTGGCATCTATAGCTTCGGCGGCAGCGGCAGTTACAGTACCACGAGCTCGGCGCAGGGCTCGGGCCAAGGCCGCGGAACCGGCAGCAGCGGCCAACATTCCGCCAGCGCCTTCGGAGGCGGTGGGAGTGCCGGTGGCTCGGGTTTTGCCGGCGGTGGTGGAGGCTCCGTGCCGGCAAAGAAGACCGTGGGCGATCTGAACCTCGGCTGGCAATGGGGGCGGCCGTCTCTCAACAAGGGCCCCGATACGCTGACCGAGGGCGAGAGGGCCTGTGAGCACTTGCTCGATCTCCTCGAAAAGGACGGATCCAATCCCGAGGAGGTCCGCCGGCGGGTGGAGACCCTGCGCCAAGCCCGTGAGCGGCAACGCCACGAATGGCGGGACGCGCAAGAGCAACTTCGCGCGGTCGTCACGCCGGAGCAGGAAGCCAGGCTGATCCTGATGGGCTACCTGGATTAGAGGCAAGGCAAGGAAAGTGCCATGCGTTCTGCATCGACCGGCACGATGGGCACGTCAACGGGCTCTTCGTGGATTGGTCCGTCCGGAAGGTGGGGCTGAAAGAGCTTTGGACTTTGAAATGGAACGGGCAGTGGACCGCGGCGGGCCCCTGGACCAGGACGGGCGGCATCACGCCGGAGAAGTGGCCCAAGTGGATGCGCAGATTCAAAGACTATTGATGTGACAGGACAACCGGGGAAAGGAGGGATGGATAGGACCGGCATAGAGCGCAAAGGTCTGTGGGAGCCGGGTGTCGGGGGCGAGGAGCAGCGGATAAGAGAAAGCGGAGACTGCTCCGGCCCGGTGCGGCATGACCCCTCGGCGACACCCACGAGGCACGATGCAGCGGCGAGTACACGTTGGAACCATGTTCGAGTTTCTAAAAGGAGGTACGACGATGTGGAGAAGGAGTATTATCGGTTTGATCGTGGTTGCCCTGGCCGCAGGGACGCCGGCGGCCCCGCGACCGGAGCAAGCCCTGGAGGGAGATATCCTCGTTCTGGCAAGTGAGGAGCCGGCGATCCCGAATGGAGGAGGTCTCTCTCTTCAGACGGAACCCACGAATGTGTGGGTCCCGGCCGAGAACATCGTGGCGCGTTGGGAGTCCCTGACGGCGCAGTCCAAGTGCTACAATCCTCTCGGGCCCGGCGGTGCCAAGGCTTCCGAGCGGTCGCTGTCGCTCTCGGCCCGGGTCGATGTCGTGGATGTCAGCGGGCTGATCGGGTTCGATTCGACCGCGCGGGGGACTCTGATTCTCGACGAGAAGCTCCGGGCGGTTTACAGCAAGGCGGTCCCGGAGCGGTATTGCCACTTCTACTGGCCGCTGCGGTACACGAGAACGATGTCGGCCGGCCAATGGGTATCTGAGCTCCAGCCCTATCGTCTGACCGTGGAAATGCCCCTCGACCCCAACCGCCCGTATCCCCTGGTCCTCAGCCGGGTCGAGTGGTCCATGTATGCCCTGGTCAACACCGAGACCAAGACGGTTGATGTCCCGTTCAGCCCGACCGCCGATTGGCTCACATTGGCGCTCGGGGTGGAAGTCAAAGTCGAGCAGGCGACGGCCGAGCCCGGCAGGTACCAGTATCGCCTCGCCACCCGGTACAATCGCAACAAGGTCCTGTGGGCCCCGAGTGGGGCGGCCATCAGCATCTGGACCCATGAGCCGACCCCCGAGGTGATCGTCACGGCCTTGGATATCCTTGATGCCCAGGGCAAATCGGTCCGCGACGCGACCGGCAGCGGCGCCTCCGGCGGCGGGGCCGGCGCCGGTGGAGTCGGTATCGGCAGCGCGCCGGATGCCGGCACCGCCAGCGGCATGGGCAGTCACAGCACCAGTGTCACCGCGACCACGTTCCGTTTCACCCTCGCGTTGAAACCGCGGCAGCAGCAGTTGCGCTTCATTCTGGAAAATGTCCCCGTCCCGCTGCTCTGACCAGCGGGACCGGCATCCAAGACGGAAGACCGACGGGTGGCAGCGTCACAGTGCGGCTTGTAGTGTGCCCGTAAGGGCATAGCGCCGGAAAAGGGGACATTCTACTTTTTCTTCCCGCAAGGGGAAAAGTAGAATGTCCCCTTCTTTGGTTCTCGCGCGGGCACGAAACGCGAGAACCGCGTTCTCGGGCCGCCGGTCTGAATCCCCGAGAATTCAAGAAATTTCTGCACGTGGCTGATTTCCTACGCAGGCCCAATATCCCTTTTGCGAACGTCCCATGGTAATATGGAGGAACCGGTCGGAGCAGAAGGAGTATGGCGGCCATGACATCCGTGTCATCGTTCGCCCTCCGGCGGTCCTGTTTCTGCGTGGAGCAAACACGCGCGGGTCGCATCATGGCAGGCCGTGACGGCCGACCCCATATTGAAAGGGACTGCCGATGCGCATCTTCATCAGCTATGGAAATGATGAGCACCTCCAGATGGCGCAAAGACTGAGGCGGGATTTGATGAAGTCTCGCCATCAGGTCTGGCTTGCCGAGGACAAGATCCGGCCGCCCGAGGCCTGGGAGGCTTGCATCGAGCGGGGACTGGACTGAGTGGCGGAGAATCCCAAGAAAGGGCGCATCCTCTTTCTCATGACGCCGCATTCCGTCCGGCGCCCCGATGGCTTCTGCCTCAACGAGCTGGCGTGGGCCTTGAATCGCCGCCTGCACGTGGTTCCCGTCATGCTGGTCTGGTGTGAGCCCCCTTTGTCCATCTGTCGGCTCCAATGGCTGGACATGCAGGACTGCATTCCGCTCCGCGCGCAAGAGCAGCGGTATACGGCACGGTACCCCGAGCTCCTGGCAGCCCTGAAGCGTCGGCCCGACAGAGCGGAGGAGACAAGCCGTCTCCTGGACGTGCTGCAACCGTTGCCGTTCGAAGCGGATTCCCTGCTGCATCTCCCGCGGTTCACCGGGCGCGAGTGGTTGATTCGACAGATCGACCGGTGGTTGGACAAACCCGATGAATCACGTATTTACTGGCTGGTAGGCGATCCGGGCGTGGGCAAGACGGCCTTGGCCGCCTGGCTGTGCTGGCGGCACCCGCGCATCGCCGCCTTCCATTTGTGTTCGCACGGTCACACTCTGAAAGCCGACCCCCGCCGCTGTTTCATGTCCCTGGCCTACCAGTTGGCCACCCAGTTGAAAGACTACCAGGCGCGTCTGGACGATCTGGATCTGGAGCAGATCGTCCCCCAGTCCAACGCGACCGCACTGTTCGACATGCTCCTGGTGCAGCCCTTCGCCCGGGATTTCCCCCGTCCGGCGCAGCCGGTGGTCCTCTTGATCGACGCCCTGGACGAAGCCAGTCAGGGCGACCGGAACGAGATTGCCGAGGTGGTGGTCCGCGAGTTTCGCCGGACGCCGGCCTGGCTGCGCCTGATTGTCACAAGCCGTCCGGAACCGTCGGTCACGGTTCCCTTTCAGGAGCTGACGCGGCATCCCCTGGAGCGGTCCTCGCCAGGCAACCAGCAGGACCTCCGCGATTTCCTCGCCCGTGAGCTGCGCGGTCCCGCGGCCCCCGGCCAGAGCGTGCCGGCGCCGGTGATCGAGACCATCCTCCGACAAAGTGGCGGCATCTTTCTCTATGCCGAACTGGTCCGTCGCGAAGTGAAGGAGGGGCGTCTGTCCTTCGACCATCCGGAACATTTTCCCCAAGGCTTGGGCGGGGCGTTTTACGAGGCATTCCGTCGGCAGTTCTCGGATTTGGATGTGTATAAGAAGACCGTCCGGCCGGTCCTGGAGGTCGTTCTCGCCGCTCATGGTGTGATGCTCCCGGAGACACTGGCCGCCGTTCTCGGCTGGGATGCGTATGAGTTGGACGACATCTGCACCAAGCTGGGAGCGCTCTTTCCCGCGGGCGCCGATGGGATTCGACCCTTCCATGGGGCGTTGGCGGAATGGGTGACGGACGTTTCCACCGCAGGCCGTTATCGTGTTTCCATTCAGCAGGGGCATAAGCGCCTGGCCGCCTGCGGCTGGGGCCAGTATGAGTCCGGTGTCGCCAACGTGTCCTCCTATTTTCTCTCCGCGCTGCCCCTCCATCTGGCGGCGGTGCGGCGGTGGGAGCCGTTGGGGCGCTTTCTCTCGGACCCGACCCTCATCGAAGCCCGATGCAAGTCCCACCTGGCTTACGACATGATCCGGGATCTGGCGCTGCTGGGCCAACTGGGACAGCCTTTGCAGCCGGTGGTGGAGTCACTCGTTCACGTGTTCAAGGACAGGCTGCTCGAACCGATGCGGCAACAGCTTCGCAGTGCCTTGAACCAGTTCTTTGGTCCGTATGACACCTGGCCTCTGCCTCTGCGGCAGAAACTGGAACAGAGCACCGACCTGACGCTCGTGCTCTTTCTCGGTGACACGCTGGATATGGAGGAGCGGTTCGACCGGGCCGAAGCGATCTATCGCCAGTTGTGGGAAACGGCGGCCCCGACCCATCCGCGGGAGTATGCCACCGCCTGTGCCCGGCTGACGGAAGTCCTGGAGCATCAGGACCGGCCCCAGGAAGGTCTTGCGATCGCGGATCGGTTCAATGCCCGGCCCGATCTCCGGGAACGCTGTGGCTCGGTATACTACTGGTGGGTGCAGTACCAGCGCGCCATCTGCCTGCGCCGCCTCCATCGCTATGATGAGGCCGTCGCGCTGCTGGAAGAGGTAGGCGCCGCGGAGGCGGGACATCAGGTGTCCGCACTTCACCAGAGGGGCGTCATCGATCTGGAAGTGAATCGCCTCGCCGAGGCGCAGACGAAGTTCGAGCTGGGGCTCAAGCGGAGACCCGGCCACAAGTGGAATCACCGGCGGGCGTTTGAGCACCGTCGGATCGGGCAGATTCATGCCCTGTCCGGCCGTGCCACGGCGGCTCGGGAGGCCTTGGAGCAGGCGCTCACGATCTCGGTCAACTGCGGGAATCAGCGGTATGCCACGCAGGTCCGGCGTGACTTCGTGACGTTCTTGGAGCTGCCCGAGGCGCTGCGAGGCCAGGACGCCGACATCCTCCATGGCGAAAAACTGGCTCAGGAATTCCACGTCACCGAGCCGGAACTGAGAATGGCCTTTCGCGTGCTCTGGCACCAGGGGCGGGGCTATCTGCCCGTGATTTCCCCGGAGACCGGGATGCCCACCGGGGAAGCGGTCCGGTGGGAGGTCGCGCATACCCAGGGCCACTGGCATGCGACCGTCATGGTGTTGATTTTCGACCCGGACGGCCATCTGGCTCTGCAGGAACGCCACGAGAGCGACTCCCGGGGCCGACTGGACGTGTCGGTCTCCGGACACGCGGAAATCGGCGAGCCTGACATCCTGGCCGCCATTCGCGAGACCGCGGAAGAAACCGGTCTCATCACCGGAGCCGGGAGCCTCGTTCGCGTGGGCAAGTCCCTGCAATGGATCAAGGAGGGCTCCCCCGATACCCCGGCCGAGACCTACGAGAGTCGGTACCGGTACCATTATCCGACTCTCAAGGTCAACCGGGAGCGCATGAGTGTTTTTGCCCTGCGGGTCGCGAACCGGGCCCAACTCCAGGCGCGCGGCATGCATTGGCATCCCCTCCCCGACGCGGTCCGCATGGCACGACAGCAGCCGGCGCGCTTTGCCAGCGCCTTCAAACAGCTTCTCTACGACCAGACGCTGGGCGAGCTCCGGGAGATGCTCGGGTCGGGAAAAGTCTGAAGAAAGGGATCCCATGTCCAGGGAGACGACGATGAATCAGTCCGGCCGCGATCGGGACGTGCTGCGCTACTGCCGGCAGGCGGTGCTCAAGGCGATGGATCATGTCCGGGCCAGCATGCGCGGCTCGAACCGGCTGCGGCTCACGGACGTGGTCGTGGGCCGCGGGGTCGAGAAGTCGCCGCTGAACCTGACCAAAGGGATCGATGTCCTGGCCGAGGAGCTCATTGTGGCCACGCTGGAGAAGAAGCTGGTCGGCAAGCTGGGCCTCCGGCCCCTGACGGTGTTCTCGGAAGAGCTGGGCATCCGGACGCTGCCGGAGGGGGCGCGCGAGAAGGAGTCGCGCTTTGTCGTCTTTATCGACCCGATCGACGGCACCGAGTTCATCGAGTCCCTGCAGGGCGGGTGGTGCCTGATCGCCGTCTATGACCGCCGGGCGAGCGAGGTCGTCTGTGCCGTCGCGGGCGACATCTTCCTCAACCGGCTGTACTGGGCCTGCCGCGGCGGAGAAGTCGAGGCGCTCGACTTCATCACGCACTCCTGGTTCCGATTGGACGGCGGGCCCGACCCGAAGGAGCAACTGGCGGGCGCCCGGGTGAACTTTCTCACGACCAAGGTCTCCCGCTACCGGTCCGTCGCCGCCCAGAAGCGGCTGCTCGAAGCGATCGAGCAGGACGACGGCCGGGTCAATCTCGCCTGGGGCTCGAACATGATCCGCCAGGTAGCGGCCGGCTACGCGGATGCCGCGGTGGAATTCACGAAGGGGTTCGCGACGTACGACCTGCTGCCGGGCCTGTTCATCGGCCTTCAGGCCGGCCTGACCATCCTCGACCCCCGGACCGGCCAACCCTGTACGTGCCGACTCGACCTCGACGACCTCTTCGCCACCTACCGCCGCGACCCCAAGAGCCCCCGGAGAACCCCCTTCGTCGCCGCCGGCACCGAAGCCCTGGCCCGCCAGATCGTGGCTCTCCTCGATCGATAGACCGCCCGTGCCCAGCGGGCCGCACCGGGGGCGACGATTGACGAAATGGCGCAAGCGCGTTGACAATCTACGACACGAGCGGTATAGTATTATGCGGTGCGGACGACTGCGCGGCCGGGAAGCACGGTTCCCCAGGATGGGCAGGCGCAACGTCGTTGTGGTCGATCGGAAGGCAAACGCTGATTGGAGAGGAGAACACACATGGAAGAGCAGACGATCAAAGTATTCCTGTCGTATCGCTTCGATACGGAAGAGACGAGCGAAATTGTCACTTCCGACGGTCAGAAACTCATCCTCAAGCCGGCCCAGTTCGTCCCTCGAGTAAATTACTATCTCAATAAACAGGCGAATATCGAGTCCTTCTGTTACGCTCTGGGGCCCGGACGGCAGGACTGGGATGAGGTCCTGGAGGGCCAGTTGGACCGGTGCAACCGGTTTGTCCTGTTCTGGAGCGGAGAAGCCGGGCGTACGCAGCGGACGGAGGTGCGGGAGTGGAAACAGAGACACGACAACCATCATTACACGTCGGTCCTGGTCACGTTTTTCGGCTGTCTGAGTGTTCCCACGGATTTCCATCTGGGCGCACGCATCGATCTCGACAAGATCTGCAAGCCGTATTTTGACAAACGGTCATCCACCGCGGAGCCGCATACGAACGCCGATATCAGCGACGATCTTGTCTGTCTGTGTGCGGAGGCCATCTACAGGGACTTGTACCGGAAGGAACTGTATCCCGATCAGCAACACATTCCCCCCTGGATTCCTCCGGACGGTCTGCCCATCGGCTATCCCTTCGAGTATGAGAAAGCTGTCATTGAGGAATACGTCCAGGGCAAGGGCCGACTTCTCACTGACACCCGGTTGGAGCAGGGCTGTCCGCTGGAATGGCCGCGCGTCCGGCGGGTGGCGGCGGACAGGTTCATGTCGAATCCCATCGACGAAGGCACCACCGGCCGCCACCGGGATCCGAGCAACGAGAACATCATCGTCGATGTGCGGTCGCAATATCACCACCCCGGCGGGCGACGGGGCTGCGTCTGCCTCGTGCGTCCGGCGGAAAGGCCCATCTCCTTTCTGGAAGCCGGTCCTCGAAAAGAGATCTGCTATCCTCTCCATGACGATATCCGGGTCGGGGTGGTTGTCTCCGGCGGCATCGCCCCGGGGATCAATGCGGTGATCGCCGGGATCTGCACCCGGCACGCCAAGTACCACGAGGAGCACGCCGAGCGCTACGGCGACATCAAGAGATACCAGCTTTCCGTCACGCTGTATCGCGACGGCTTCTTCGGCATTCTGAATGATTTCAAGATTCAGCTCGAGCCGGAGCAGGCCCTCAGCCATACCAACGCCAACGCGAGCCTGGGGGCTCCTGGATCAGCACCGCCCGGCACGATGAGCTGCTCGATTCCAACGACAAGGAGTTGCGCCGGGAGCGGCTCGACGAGATTGTGAACGGGCTGCGGCACGATCAAATCGACATCCTCTACGTGATCGGCGGCGAAGGGACGATGCGGGCCGCCCACGCGATCGCGACGCGGGCCCGGCAGCGGTGGTTGTCCGCGCCGCCGCAGGACCACAGTGCCAAGCAGATATCGGTGGTCGGAATTCCCAAGACCATGGACAACGATGTGCTGTGGGTCTGGCAGGCATTCGGTTTTCTCTCCGCGGTCGAAAAGGCGAAGGAGTTCATCGCCCAGTTGGATACGGAGGCGAAATCGAACCCGCGGCTGTGTGTCGTGCAACTGTTCGGCTCGGACTCGGGCTTTGTCGTCAGCCACGCCGCCTTGGCCAGCGGCGTCTGCCGGGCGGCACTGATCCCCGAGGTCGGCTTCACGATGGCCAAGCTCTCGGATTACATGCGCAGAGAACTCGCCAAGGACTTCGATTCCAAGGATTCCAAGCTGCAGCAGAGCCCGTACGGAATCATCTTGCTGGCGGAAACCGCGATCCCGCGGGACATAGAAGAGTACATGGATGAGCCGGAGTATGCGGACGTGAAACTCGATGAGGACGAGAAGGAAGCCATTCGCCGTTTCGTCGGTTCCGTTCTGCTCAACCCCGGGGATATCCTGAATTGGTCGCTGTTCTTGCGGGATCTCAGCGGGGAGAACGGCGGCGCGGTCGCATCCTCCAACGTCGTGTTTGATCTGCTGCCGGAGGATGTCAAAGAGACCGTGCGGATCTACAAGCCTCGCAAGGGCAGCCGGACACGAACATTCCGGGTGAGGTGCGATCGCTCGTGGTCAAAGCCCTCAACGCGATCATCAAGAGCGACCAGTTGATCAGGCAAGAGTCCGGCAAGCCGGGGACGGAGGCGTTCAGCCGCGAACTCAGCCATTTCTGGGAATGCATGGATGTGATCGGCATCGCCCGCCGCATGAGCGCTCCCGCCCTCGAAGAGGTCTACGAGTATCTGTTGTTTAAGCTGAGGATCAAGACCGGCAACCACGGAAATCCTCTGCAGCGGGACCCTATCGCCGTCCTGCAGGCGGTCGACAGATATCCTCTTCCCTACGAGGCGAAAGCGGCTGTGAACTCGCTCGTCGAGCGGATGTCGAAGAAGTATCTGGAACGCGTGGCTCGTGATCCAACGGGCCAGCGACGGGCGGACTGGATCGGGCAGTTTCAATTGTACTGCACGGAGTTGTATCCGGAGTTGGTTCGGACGTACAAACGACTATTCATGGAACATGCGTTTGGCAGGCACATTCGCAAGCGGACGGCATTGGGCGACCGTCGTGTTCATGGTCAGACGCCGGACGCACTTCGTTCGGGCGGGTTGAAGGTCGTCTCGGCCGTGCTGCAACAGGATATCCGGCGGAAGATGACCATGTATCAAGACTACTGGGGGCAATTCCGAGTGTTTGTCAATGAGCCTCGGCACCTGATTCGGGCGATCTCGCCCAGCGTTTCGGACGTCATCTTTGGACAACGCCTGGGCATGTTGGCCGTGGACAACGCCATGGCCGGCTACACGGACTTCATGGTCAGTCAATGGCTCACGGAGTATGTCCTCGTACCACTGGATTTGGTGGTTCTGGGCCGCAAACGTGTGCCGGAGAACGGGATTTTTTGGAAGGGCGTGCTTCAGAATACCGGCCAGCCGGCGAACATGCTTTACGGGGGGGACAGCAGCCATACCGACGCCCAGTTGTTCGGCGAAGGCGATACCACTACGGCGCGGGCCGACGTGCAGGAGGACGGTGCGACATCCGGCGGGTCCGGGTAGGATCGGAGGCGAACACGGCATGTTCGCGTCGGTTGAAGAGGGTTACACGGGCGGTCAGGCGACTGAACGGGATACCATCTCCGTCTCTTCTATTTCCAAGAGGCAGCGGTAGTATTCCGCCAATTCCTGTTCGGATTGGGCATCGAGGAATCGGGGATTTGCGGTCTCGTCCAGCTCGCAAATCTGTTGTATCAACGACTCCTTGCTGCTCATAGACGCATCCCTGACAGTCGCGTAGGCTCTTCCCGTGTTCGAATTCCGATCTTATATCGGCGTTTTTGATTGTGATCCTTTATTTTTTCCCCGGCCATAGGGAAAAAGCGAGTTCCCCCGGGCATTTCCCCCCTGGCCCGGAACCGAGGGACCCTCTTGGACCGCGGGGGGATGGCGTTCGTAACTGTAGTCGCCAGCGTCTCTTAGACGCATGCGGCCGTGGACGGACCGGCCGTGGGGCGTTCTTGCATGGACGGCCGACTGCCACGGCGGTAGAATGACTCCGGGAGCCGCAGGCCGGAAATCCACGGTCGTACCTCATGATATTGGTAAGACTTTCTTGCGAAAACGACAATCCAAGGCCGATTCTTGTACGGCATTGCGTTCCTCAGCCCAGATGTCACGC
>VGYL01000106.1 GCA_016872975.1 Planctomycetota bacterium | reverse complement strand
GAAGTCCTGCCCAGTCGAGGGGTGACTGTAGCCACCCGCAAGAAGCTGCCTGAGAATCGCCCAAAGCACGCAAAACAAAGCACTTAGATCGCAAATTGCCAGCCAGCAAAAGGTGGAACATCCGTTCAAGAGTAGAAGCAGGAAGTCCAGAGCGGTCCAGTGGCGCATCTTCCGGCTCCAGAAATCTGCGGGAATCGGCAGATTGCCGCGCTGCGCTCGCAATGACATGATCCGCGGTTCATGTCCCCTCCTTTCGCCCTTTTGCGTTTTTTTCGGCTACATGACCCTTGGTGTCCCTGTCCCTCTCCGTGGCCTCAGTGCTCTCCGTGGTAGAAAAGCAGTTCCCAGTTGAGATTGCCGCGTCGCTGCGCTCCTCGCAATGACATGATCTGCGGCTGAAGAAGATCTGTTGAACCGAGGATGACAGAAAGGAAGATGGCAGAAACGAAAATGAATCCGGAAGAGCAGGAGACCTTCTTCGGCTCTCCCCATATTCCTTTCTACCATCTTCTTTTCTACCCTTCTCGGTTCCGGCCGCAGGCCGGGCTGGGTGCGTCCGTGTGAATCGGTGTCGGAAGAGAAGTGCCCAAGTTGGAAGGGTGAAGGGTGAAGTGTGAAGCTGGAAATCTGCGGAAATCGGGAGATTGCCGCGCTGCGCTCGCACTTGTCTGATCTGTGGCTGTCAGAGGGTTCCCGGTTCTCAGGGCTTCGGTGGGGCCAGCCCCACCCTACGGGTTCCGATCTCTGCGTCTTGGCGTCTCTGCGCGAGCAGCCTCTTGGTTCCGCCGCCGGCTGGGCTGGGTCTCTTTGCGTTTCTTTCGGCGAAGAGGGTTCGCTTAGCCGTCCCCTGTCCTCCGTCCTCCGGAACTTGGCGTTCTTGGCGTCTTGGCGCGAGAACAGGCTTTGGGGCATAAGTCGGTGCCTGGCACCGACTTAACCGACTTAACGCAAGGGCGAGACGCCCTCGCCATGGCGACGATCGTACCTCCTTTTTTCGCCTTCTTTCGTTTCCTTCGGCGAAGAGGGTTCCCGGTTCTCAGGGCTTCCGTGGGGCCAGCCCCACCCTACGGGTTCCGATCTCTGCGTCTTAGCGTCGCTGCGCGAGTAGCCTCTTGGTTCCGCCGCCGGCCGGGCTGGGTCTCTTTGCGTTTCTTGCGGCGAAGAGGGTTCGCTTAGCCGTCCCCTGTCCTCCGTCCTCCGGAACTTGGCGTTCTTGGCGTCTTGGCGCGAGAACAGGCTTTGGGGCATAAGTCGGTGCCTGGCACCGACTTAACGCAAGGGCGAGACGCCCTCGCCATGGCGACGGTCGTACCTCCTTTTTTCGCCTTCTTTCGTTTCCTTCGGCGAAGAGGGTTCCCAGTTCTCAGGGCTTCGGTGGGGCCAGCCCCACCCTACGGGTTCCGATCTCTGCGTCTTAGCGTCGCTGCGCGAGTAGCCTCTTGGTTCCGGCCGCCGGCCGGGCTGGGTCTCTTTGCGTTTCCTGCGGCAAAGAGGGTTCGATGGGCCGTCCTGTGCCCTCCGTCCTCCGTCTGCTCTGTGCCCTCGGTGCCCTCTGTGGCTGAAAAGCAGTTCCCGGTTGACAGTTCCCAGTTCCCAGAGGTTGCCACGCTCCGCTCGCAATGACATTATTGCCGCGCTGCGCTACAAAGCCGTGACATTTTGTCTTCTTGACAAGCATTCTGGCACCGCGAAAGGCCAGAGATCAATCGAAACCACGAAGGACACGAAGAGCACGAAGAAGATAGAAACAAGAGGACGGCCTCAGGGGTTCTTCTCCTGCTTCGTGGCCTTCGTGCTCTTCGTGGTTTCCCGCCTTTGGTTGCGGCCGGAGGCCGCGCTGGGCTCGTAATGACAGGTTGCGGAAGTAGTTTCAAGTTTGAAGTTTCAAGTGTTAAGATGGGCAAGTCCGTGATCTGGCTTCACACTTTACACTTCCAACCTGGCCCGGACCGGATAGACAGCGTCTGGCGACGCCAGTACGAACCCGAGCCTGGGAGTGGCGTTTTTGGGCCAAGAAATCAGACCGCCAAAGATCCGTGTGTCTGGGCCGAAAACCGCGTTTTCAGGGGCGCCAGTGCGGATGCCGCCATCAGAGCGCCATGCCATAGCAGTTGGCGGTCTGAATTTTTGGCGTGGAAAACGCCCGTTACGTGGGGGCACTTGGCGGTCTGATTTTTTTCGCTCAAGAACGCCACGGTGAAGAAGCCTCAGCGGTCTTGCGCCGCGTTTCGCCATCGGATGCGTCTTTCGTTTGCCTGCGGGCCGTCCGGTGGTTAGAATCGCCCCAATCCTCGGGCGAGTCCCATGGCCGAGCAGGCGAAAGCGGCTTCGAGAGAAAGGGGCGTCATGGATGCGATAGAGCTGGACAACGTGTGCAAGTCGTTCGGGCCGGTCCGGGCGGTGGATGGGCTGAGCGTCCATGTGCCGCAGGGGTCGGTGTACGGCTTTCTGGGGCCGAACGGGGCCGGCAAGACCACGACGTTGCGGATGGTCATGGACATCATCCGGCCGGACCGCGGGAGCATCCGGTTGTTCGGCGAGCCGGCGTCCTCGCCCGCCCGCGACCGCGTCGGGTATATGCCCGAAGAGCGGGGCCTCTACCGGAAAATGACGGTCACGAGCGTGCTCGGCTACTTCGGCACGCTCAAAGGCATGACCGCCGGCCGGCTCCGGCAGAGCATCGGCGCCTGGCTCCGGCGGATCGATCTGGCCGAGCACGCCAATAAGAAGGTCGAGGAGCTGTCGCGGGGCATGCACCAGAAGCTCCAGTTCGTCGTGACCGTGATCAACGATCCCGACCTTGTCATTCTGGATGAGCCGTTCTCCGGGCTGGACCCGGTGAACCAGGATATGCTGCGGGAGATCATCAGCTCCATGCGGCAGGAGGGGACGACGGTTCTTTTCTCGACGCATGGGATGCACGAGGCGGAGCGGCTGTGCGATTTCCTCGTGCTGATCGACCGGGGCCGCGTGGTCGTCAACGGCACGCTCGATCAGATCCGGGCCGGTCACGAGGCCAACACGATCTCGATCGAGTTGGAAGGGGACACTGACTTCGTCCGGCGGTTGCCCCAGGTGCAGGCGGTCCAGCCGGACGGCCGGCGGCTGGACGTAAGTCTGCGGGACGGTGCCGACCCCCAGGATCTGCTCCGGGTACTGGTCGAGCGGGCCCGCGTCCGGGCATTCGAGATCAGACAGCCCTCGCTGCACGAGATCTTTGTGCGGCTCGTCGGAGGCAGCCATGCGGAAGATCTATAGAGTCGCCCAGCGCGAGTTCCTGGAGACGGTCAAGACCCGGACCTTTCTCCTGGGGCTGCTGTTGATTCCCCTGTTCATCGTCGGCATCATTCTCCTGGGCAACCGGCTCGCGCCCCGCAAAGATGCGCCCCGCCCGCCGGTGCGGGTCCGCGTGACCAGCCCTTCGGAGCCATTGTCCGATAAGATCAAGGGCGTGTTGGACGGACATAACCAGTCCCATCCGCACGCCTCGATCACCTACAGTGTCACGACGGCCGGCGCTGCCACGGCCCGAGAACAGGGGAAGGAAGATCTGCGGGAGGGCCGGTTGGACGCCTATGTCGCGCTGGAAGGCGATCTGGAAGGCGGGCAGGGGGCCGTACACTTTTTCACGTACAAGCCCCGGCCCTCCCAGGTGGACGCGCTGTGGGCGGTGGAGCGTTTGCTGCGGGAGGCCGTCATCAACCGGCGGTACGAGACCCGCGGCCTGGACCGCAAGATGCTCAACGAGATTTCGAGTGTCTCCATCCAGTGGGTGGAGCTGGGCGAGGGGCAGGGCCAGGAGCGCACGCAGGGCGAGGGCCAGCGGGTGGCCCGGATGATGGTGCCGTTCGCCTTCATGTACCTGATCTTCCTGGGTATCGTGGGCATGGGCCAGCACATGATCAGCAGCATCATCGAGGAGAAGAACTCGCGGATCATCGAGGTGCTGCTGTCGGCGGTCAGCCCGTTCGAGCTGATGGCCGGCAAGATCGCCGGCCTGGCGGGGGTCGGCCTGGCGGTGATGGCCCTGTGGGGCGTGGCGGCCTATGCGGCGGCCCAGTGGCAGGGGATCAAGGTGGATGTCGGCACCGACCTGCTCGTCTACGGCCTGATCTACTACGTCCTCGGCTTCGTCCTGTTCAGTGCGATCCTCGCGGGCGTCGGCTCGATCTGCAACACGATCAAGGAGACGCAGAGCCTGATGATGCCGATCATGCTCGTGTTCATCATTCCCATGCTCGCGTGGGCACGGCTGGCCCAGGAGCCCAACGGCGAGCTGGCCCGGGTGCTGTCGTACGTGCCTCCGGCGACGCCCATGGTGATGGTTCTGCGCCTGTCCAGCGGCACAGAGGTCTGGATGGGGGAGGTGATCCTGTCCCTCCTCGTTCTGGTCGCGAGCGTCCTGGCGACCATCTGGCTCGGGGCCAAGGTCTTTCGCACCGGCATCCTCATGTACGGCAAGCGCCCCGGCGCCCGCGAGATCCTCCGCTGGCTGCGCGAGAAATGACAGATCGGTGGGGCAAGCCCCACCCTACAGGCGCTCGGCGCCTGGATTACAGAAGTTCGCGGCGCAGGGGCGGTAGCCGTAGGGCGGGGCTTGCCCCACCGTTCGGTTGCGGATACGCCACGGGGCGATGACTGAGAGCCGTAGGGTGGGGCTTGCCCCACCGTTGGGTGGCGGATATGCTACGGGGCGATGACTGAGAGCGGTAGGGTGGGGCTTGCCCCACCGCAATGCGGCGAATAAGCGGTAATGTTATGCCGAATTACATCCGCGCAAGACTCGAGGGAGCCCATTACTTCTTCACGGTCGTCACGTACGACCGTCGGAGGTTGTTCTGCTCGGAATGGGCGCGCCAATGCCTGCGCGAGGCCATCTGCCAGACCCAATTGCGTTACCCTTATGAATCGATCGCATTGTGTCTCATGCCGGAGCACCTGCATTGCATCTGGAAGTTGCCGCCGGACGATGCGAACTACTCCATTCGCTGGTCGATGATAAAAGGGCTGTTCACTCGCCAATACCGACAACGGACCGGCTCTCTTGTACCTGCGTCGGCCTCGCGGACGCGGAAGGGGGAAGCCTGCATCTGGCAACGACGATTCTGGGAGCACCGGATTCGCGATGAACATGATCTCTGGAAACACGTGAACTACATCCACTACAACCCGGTCAGACACGGTTTGGTACAGCGGCTGGAGGAATGGCCTTGGTCAACGTACCACCGGTATGTGAAGGAAGGGTTCTACGGCCGTATTGTGAGTCCCGATGAGGCTGTCGACAGCGATCCGGCCGATTTCGGCGAATGACCAGCCCATCGTGCTGCCTACGGTTCGGGTCGTGCCGATGGCGCGTGAAAAGAAACGGTGGGGCAAGCCCCACCCTACAAGTGCTCGGCGGCTGGATCACAGAGGTTCGCGGCGCGGGGGCGGCAGCCGTAGGGTGGGGCTTGCCCCACCGCCACCACAGGCGCTCGGCGCCTGGATCGCAGGAGTCTGCGGCGTAGGGGCGGCAGCCGTAGGGTGGGGCTTGCCCCACCGCCACCACAGGCGCTCGGCGCCTGGATCGCAGGAGTTCGCGCCGCGGGGGCGGTAGTCGTAGGGTGGGGCTTGCCCCACCGCCACCACAGGCGCTCGGCGCCTGGATCGCAGGAGTTTGCGGCGTAGGGGCGGCAGCCGTAGGGTGGGGCTTGCCCCACCGTTGGGTGGCGGATATGCTACAGGCCATGACTATGAGATTGATTAGCGTCCGGCCGTTGACGTGGGAAGCGCTGTTGTGCTGCTTCCTCGCGGGGGTCATTATCGGCCTGGAGCGGCAGTTGCGCGGCAAGCCCATGGGGATGCGGACCAGTGCCCTGATCTGCATCGGGACCTACATCTTTGTCGCGATGTCCCAGCAGGTGGGGAACGCGGCGACGGACCCTTCCCGCGTCATCGGCCAGGTCATCACGGGGATCGGCTTTCTGGGGGCCGGCGTCATCCTGGCCCGCGGGGGCGCCGTGGTCGGCGTCACGTCGGCCTCGGACATCTGGATTCTCGCGGCTATCGGCGTCGTTATCGGAGTGGGATTCCCCTGGCTCGGCGTCAAGCTGGCCGTCCTGGCGGTGGCGATTCTGGTGGGGGTGGACCTCATCGAGCACCATTTCGAATTCCTTCAGCGCGGCGTCCATGGCCAGTCCCTGCCGCGGTCGGAGCCGGCGGAGGACCGGCCCCCGCTTGTGCCGCGCGACTCACAGTAAGTCGGTCTTCGCGGGATTCATTCTCTGCCAAAGAGAGCCGGACACACGGCGGTCCTCGAGGATCTGGATGTCGGTGGGGCTGACGAGCCGGTAACGGATGCCGCGCCAGCGGATCGTTCGTCCGACGGCGGAGGAGAGCATCAGGACCAGCAGCACGATGGACCAGAGCCAGCAGCCGAAGATATCGGCGGCGGCCGCCGGCGCCAGTCGGATCAGGTGTTGGCGAAGAGTCACGGCCATGGTGATCTGACGCAGCACTGCCCGGAGGATCTGGCCGGCAAACAGGACGACGGGCACAGCGGCGTAGAGCGCGACGTGCTCGGCGTGGACGGCGGCGGCATAGGCTGCCACCGCGAGGCTGCCCCACAGCCCGACAACGGAGCCCAGGCTGCCCACCAGGCCCGGCCACCACATGTACGGGGCGTAGATCCGCGTGATGAGGAACTGCCGGCGGCCGAACTCAAAGAGCCGCCGCCACGTGAAGAACTCGAACGAAGCGACGAGGCACTGCGGCACGAACGCGACTTTCAGGCCCGCCTGCTTGACGGCCCGGCTCAGCGACAGATCGTCGCTGAGCGTCCGGGACCAGATCTCGGGAATCCCCAGCCGGTGAAAGTCCGCCACACGAATCGCCATGGAGCCGCCCCAGGCCTCGTTATAAGGGGTATTGCCCAGGCACTGAGCCACGACGCCGTTCAGGGCGGACGCGGCCAGCGTCGCCGGATTCGGAGTGGTCGGAACGAGCCAGCGGTATCCCGTGGTCGCGCCGCGCTCGGGCTGATACAACGGCTGAACCAGATGATCGAGCCAATCGTGCGGGACGCTGATATCCGAATCGGCGAAGGCCAGGACCTCGCTTTCCGGCGGGACCTGGCTCACGGCGTGCAGCAGGTTGTGAATCTTCTGGCTGGAGGACCGGGAGCGACCCGCCACCAGAACCCGGATCTCGCGGGCATGCGACTGGGAGGCCGGACGGTCGCGCAACCGGCACAGCTCCGCGTACGCCGGATCGGATTCCGCCTCGACCACGAAGAACAAGGTATAGTTCTCGTACTCCTGCTCCACGAAGGACTGCACATTGGAAAGGAAACGGGTGTCAATCCCTTTGCACGGGACGATCAGCGTCGTGGCCGGTCGGTAGCGTGTTCGCTTCTTCCGGGCCATCTTCACCCAGACGTAATGAAAGTTGCGGATGGCGCCATAGGTGATGAACAGGTGGGCAAAGACGACCGCGCCGGCGATGAGCAAGTACCAAACCATATTGAGCGGGCTGCTTCCCTACAAGAACAAGACGTCCATCGATCCCACACATGTCCTTCTGCGGCACGTACGTCTCGCAGGGTGTGGGCGGGCAGCTTATCTCGCCACCATAGCCGAACGGCGGCAGAAATACCAGATATTTTCCGTGGCGGGCGCCTCGACGAGTCTGAGGGCGGGCCAAGAGGGCGTGCGCGTCCGCCGCTGCCGTGGGGGACTGGATTCCGGATTGCCGCCGACTAGTACGGCATTTCGCAAGTCCTGAGATTATAGGGTAGAGATCGCTTCGTCGCTGAAGCTCCTCGCAATGACATACCTGGGCGCCCTATGTCATTGCGAGCGAGGCTTGCCGAGCGCGGCAATCTGCCACCTATAGTCGCAGTACTTGTGAAACGCAGCACTAGGCGATCGACGCCAGCGGGGTCAACGACTGCATAAGCTCGGCAATGGCGCAGGGCTTGGAGAGATCGACCTGGAGCAGACAGCCGTGGTTGTGGTCGGAGGCCAGAATGAGGAGGTTCTCCCCGGCCTGGCTCCAGCCGTTCGGCTGCGGCTGATGGCCGAGTACGAAAAGGTCCACGTCGAGCAGGGCCGCCATGCGGTTCAGAGCCTCCTGGCTGTGCCGACGGCCCCACGTCAGCAGGTACGCGGCGCCCGGCTTCTCACAGTCGCTCAACCGAAGCTCTCTCTCGAAGACGCCCGCGTCGAACTCGTCGGCGCCGCGATCGTTGGGCAGGGAGTGGGAGATCCACAGGCGATTGCCGCATTTGACGGCCAGCGGCTGCGAGAAGAGGAACTGGCGGAGGGCCAGCCGGACGTCGGGACCGGCCGGGCCGAACTGCCGCTCCAGGGCCAGGGTCATCGCCCGGTTCATCTCCTTGCCGTTCTTCATGACCTCGCTGCTGCTGATCATGGCGGTGTCGTGGTTTCCCATGACGAGATGGACCTGATCGGGAAACCGCAGCTTCAGCCGGATCGCCTCGAAGAGCAACTGGTAGGACAGGCATCCGCCCGCCTCGTCTTCCGGGCCGCCGTGGATGATTTCCTGGAGCACGAGGTGCCGGTCCGGATGGTCCGCCAGTCGGGCGTGGGTGACGAGACGCTCGAAATTCCGGCGGTGTCCATGGATGTCGCCGCCGACCACCAGCGAGCCCTGTCCCGGCAGACAGATGAGATTGGCGCGTCGAAACCTGTCCGTCTGGTTGGCCCGAATCCCCTTATTGAGCAGGTCGATGGTTGTTTGCGGCATTGCGGTTGGCCTTGATTTTGCTGCCGAAGATACTGTGGATCATCAGGTCCAGCCGGGAGATCACCTCCACCATGTTGCCCGGCCGTTCCGCCGGGTCCTGCCGGATGCAGTCCATCACCAGCTTGGAAATCCCCAGCGGCAACTGGCGGCGCAGCTCGTGGGGGGGAATGCACTTGTTGGGTGCGTAGGAGCCGAGATCCCCCTTCTTGGCGATCACCGTCCTCTTGGGAATGAGCGTCGGCACATTCTTCCCCGTCAGGGCCCAGTACATCGTGGCCCCGAGGTTGAAAATATCCGTCTTGGGTCCCAGCGTCTTGCGCCGGACCTGCTCGGGCGCGATGTAGTCCGGGGTGCCCTGGATCCGGGACTTGATCGTTCCGATGGGGCAGCTTTGGCCGAGGTCGATAATCTTGATGGACCCGGCCTTGTTGATCAGAATGTTATTGGGCTTGATATCGCAGTGGACATACCCCTGGTGGTGCAGGGAGTTGAGCCCGGCCGCCACCATGCGGAAGACCAGCAGGACATCGCCCAGGCTCAGCGTGGTGGTTTCCTCCAGGGTCTTGCCGTCGAAGTGCTCCATGGACAGCAACAGCTCCTTGACACGGAACATGCTGCGGATCTTCTGAAGCTTGTAGCATTTCCGGACGTAGGGATGGTCGATCTTCTGGGCTACCTTGTACTCAAGCTCGGTCTGCTCGAAGACCCGGAGGTCTTCCGGTTTCTCGAAGATCAGGCGTTTCAAGGCCACGGTCATCCCGTCCTCGTCGTCCGTCGCCAGGTAGATCGTGCTGCGGGCTCCGTTGCCGATGCGTTTGATGATCGTGAATCCCCCCACACTGAGAATATCTTTGGCCATGTCACACTAACCTAAGAACTCCGTCTAACAACCCAAGATCCAACGGCAGCCCTCACGCAAGAATTAGATGCGCCGCGCTCAATCCGTGTTCCTCAGATTCCCGGCACCGTCCGGGAAACCGATCCACTCGGTATAAAGCACGTAAACCACCCACTTTAATCCCTGCCTGGGCTTCTGTCCATCCGTGGGCCGATTTTTCTGTATCGGCCACCCCAGATAAATCTTGACAATGGAATGAGAATGTGGTCTATATTGACCGATAGTATGGCCGAGGCCTCATGGTCGGGCTCGGTGTTCGAGCATAATCCCCGATAGCTCAATAGGTAGAGCGAGCGGCTGTTAACCGCTAGGTCGTAGGTTCGAGCCCTACTCGGGGAGTTGAAGCGATGCCCATCGGGTGCGGGTCCGAGAAGCCACCTCTTCCGCGCGGGTGCCGTTGTAGTCTTATCGCCCGGCAGGGACCCCGGGCGCGCACGCTTGTCCCCCCCACGTCACAGAAAGGCGGCCGCAACTCCGCGCGGCGCTGTCTTCCGCCGCAAAGTCCGTTTTTTTTTCGATATGGTGTTGACATCTATTGGATGTTTGGGTAAGATGGGCTGTATTGGGTAAATGGGAGGGGGGATAAAAAGTAAATATTCGGGTTTTTTGTGCTTGACAGGGGATGGTAAACCTGGTAAGCTTGGAGAATTGAACAGGTGCGGTATTGTGGAGATTCTTTGCTGACAGGCATGCAGGTGTGTCCATAATATCGAGCTTGTACCGGGAGGGTGAGAAAAGGAGGAGGTCGAAGAGTCACGCAGCGACACGTCCTTTTTTCTCACCGGATTGGTTGGGTGGCGGTACGGTCCAAGGGTGGATTGGCAGCCGTCGTCCCGAGCGGAAATGCTCTCAGATAACTTGGTGAGTTCCAGAAAACGAACGCAGGGATAGCCTGGCGCCAGAGGGAGGGAACCGCAGGGGTGCCTGAAACAGTAGGATGGGCCTTGGGGGGGCAATGAAATGCGGAATCTGGCGAAAATGTGCGCGGTTGGCGCGATCTGCCTCGTGGTGAGCGTCGGTGCCTGGGCGAGTCATCGGCCCAGGCCGAGTCCGCCGGGGGCGGATCCGACCCCGCCGATTGCCGGGGTGTTGGTGCCGAAGAAGCCGCTGTACTTCGGCTTGGTTGGCGGCCCCGGGGCCAGGCGGCTCAAGGCTCGGACGGTCGTGCGGGTGGTGGCGAATCGGCCCTATCGGCTGGAAGTCTCCTTCCGGGGACTGACCCATGAGGCCGGGCCGGTGGCGATACCCGCGGCGGAGTTGAAGGTGACTATCAACGGCCAAGAAGTGCTGGTCGGAACGGAATTCGTGCCAGCGGCCTCGGGAGGTCCGACGCCGATCCACGGCGTGGAAGTCCCGATCGTGGTTGAAATTGAGGTGAAAGGGTTTGTTCTTCCCCCGGCAGGGCGGTACGGCGGAAACTTGGTGCTCTCAGTCATGTAGGGTCATACGTCGGAGAGGGTGATGAAACCGGGTTTCGCGGCTGGTCCTGTCGGGCCGGTATCATGCAAATACTAGAAATGCCCAGGACCTACGGAAAGGTGCGATCCCAAAGCTACCCCTCGACAAGGGACAGGGGAGAAAGGAGGTAAGGTGATGACATGAAGATCTCGCAAGCTGGGGACGGTTTGCGGGACATCCGAAAAGACCGGCCTTCTTTTTGGATGACAACACGATGTCAAGAGCCAAGTGGGAATGAAAATCGCAGGTCAAATCATTTCGCAAGGGCCACGACCGGTGGTACGCGGAGCGGGCAGGTCCCCACAGGTCGTCTGAAGGTATCCGTGCCCGCTGAAGTAAGCGGCCCCAGCATCTGTGGCTGGGCCGGAGCAACTGGGTTAGCTCCTGACGGCCTATCGGCCACTTCGGAGCGAGGGTTAAGTTAGAAAGGAAGTAAACATGTTGAAGAAAATCATTGTGGTTCTGGCTGTCTTGGCGATGGTCAGCCCGGCGTTCGGCCAGTGGAAGACCAAGTTTGGCGCTTGGGATCCGAACAATATCTCGTTCGATCGGACGGTGGACTGGGAGCAGGACGGCGAAAGGTCTCAGCGCAAGGCCGAGGCCTGGAACTGGCCGGCCGAGTACAGGTTCGTGCCGATGGCTGACATCAAGGTCGTGATGGATGTGGGCTTCTGGATCCGGCTGCAGGACTGCGGCACCATTAAGCTGCAACAGAAAATGGTCAACCAGTACGGCGGCCAGGTCAAGTGCAAGGTCTACACCAACGTTGCGATCGAGTGGAAGGGCGACTTCATCAAGGATCCGGCTGTCAATCTGGCCGGCAGCGCAAGTATCGCTTTGGATCCGAAGTTCATGTCGCCGTCGAAAGGCGCTCAGGAACTGGGGGTGAAGCTGAAGCTCGACGGAGTCGATCTGAACAACGACAAGCTCCCGGCCGGCGCGAAGTGCGTCCAGGTCGGCTGGGTGCGTCTGTCTGTTCGGCCCACCATGAATCCGAACACCTACATGGCTGGTGGTTGCGGCAGCAGTTATCCGCAGTACTCGCCGCCGAGCCCCGATAATGACTCCATGGTTTGGTGGTAATCGGTATCGGTTTCGCGTCTCGGACTTGACGTAGCGTCGAGACCGGCGCGGACGCTGAATTCGGGAGGGCTGGGTCACAGAGACCCAGCCCTCCTTCGTTTTGGTGCCGCGGGAAAGCCTGCCCAGGAAAGATAATTTATGTCAAGAAGGGCAGTTTGGGCGGGTGGGGTATTGACAAGGCTCCCGCGATATGGTAAGCTGCGTTATATTCGGTTGGGGATACCGTTAGAATCACGGGTCGGTCCTGACGCGAGGCAGCACATTAGGTTGGGGGTGCTTCACAGGGAATCGCCGGAAAGAGGGCAAGTGGTATCTTTGTAGTGCCGAAAAGACCAGGCGCCGGCGCGGAACGGAGCGCATGGACTCCGTGCCTCCGGGCCGATGGTCACAAGGGAACTTCGGGAATGTGGAGCAGCTATGGTCAGCAGCAGACGAGTCGTGCAGGCGGATACCGGGTGGCGTACGAATCAGGCGGGCGGATCGCGGACGGAGAGCCCTGGATCCCTGTCTCGCGTTATCGGGCTGTTGGCGATCTTGTCATTCACCGGCGACGCAGCTTTTGCGGATTTTCTGGTTCAGCCGATGGTCATCCGGAGGATGGTTCAGCCGGGAAGGCGGGTTACGATCGAGATGAAGCTGGAGAATACGGACCCCCAGAAGAGCGAGACGATCTCGCTGTCGCTGGCGGAGCTGAGCCAGGATGAGGACGCCGCGTGGAGAGAGCTGTCGCCGGACG